>NZ_JBNPWS010000005.1:0-205501 GCF_050433705.1 Paenibacillus sp. DS2015
CTCATAAAGTAACGAAGGGTGGTAATGCTTCCGATGTATCCTTTTGCCTTGATCTCGTCGTATATGACCACTGCGTTTAGACAACCATCTTCCATCCGCTGACGAACATAGCTTTTATATGCATCTAGCTTGCCAATTCTTTTGTTTGTACGTTGATACCGCTGAGGTTCATCTTGCTCCAACCATTTCCGTATCGTCTTTGGATCTCTTCCTAATTCTTTAGCAATATGTGTGACATACATACCCTTCGCTTGCATGTCCTTGACCACAAAAAACTCCCCATTCTTGACCATATATTTCTCTCCCCTCGGAGAGTATGTCGGCTATTTGTGGGGAATTTTCAACTGCTGATATTAGGTATTTTACAATTGATGTTCACAATAGATTACTAACTCAGATTGGATTATTCGGGTATTCTTCCAAGTATCTATTTATTAACTGTTGCCCTATTTCATCATTCGGCATTACCTTTAAATACTTGTACTCCCAGATCATTAATTGATCACTAATACTATAATCGGTTTTGAACCAATCAGTATAATCAAAATTCACTTTAAGTTTGCCCGTACGTTCTAAGGTTAGAGTAAATGAATACCATAATTCCTGTTCATTATCTTTAAAGACCTCTCGCATCTTCTTCGCTAAACTATACAATTTCCTTTTTTTTACTTTAAATTCTTTTTCGTCTAAGTGAAAATTATCTAGTATGTCAAGACTGTATTTGTAATTTTCAAGTTCCTGAGAAGGACTATAATAAAAATAAGTTCCACCACCATCATCTGAAATTTGTGCATAAAATGAAAACATTGCCCATTCTTCTGGGATCATTTCATTTACTGTTTCAGCTATTTCACGGTACAATTCATTTATTATTTTTTCCAATATCATCATCCCCTGCTTTATTATCGATTAATTTTTCAAATTTTTTACCATCAATTTCATATTTCGAATGAATCTGGTCTTATTGAATCCCCTGAATCTGGATGGCACTCAATTCTTAGCGTATTCTTTCTTGACTTAGGAACAAAGGTAAGTTGATAGGAGATGTGTAGGTAATGCCCACGATCTCTTACATGTAAATGATACTTAAACCCCTTCCATGTTCAGCCCCTAACCGAAATTTTTTAACGAATTTCGGACTATATTAGAGGGCAAGGCAGCTAGCCAAAACGTATCCTTACCTGTTTTATGTTGACTGGTCGTCACCAGATTGCTTTCGTACACCGTAGTCATCGTTGCAAGGGTCAGTTAAATTGCTGATAAAGTAATCTTTCTTTTTACCACTCTTACTATAGTTGTCGCTCTATCCATCTTGAAAAGGTGCGATTCTGTCTTTCTCTCCCTCACTATCGCTACAGGGTAATCTACAGTTGCGAGTAATTTTGAATAAACCGCAAGAATGCGAACATAACAAAAACAGGTTAATCATGGTGGTATCTAACCATAATCGACCTGTTATATGTAACGCTTTAGCGTTAATTAGGTTATACTATTCAAGCATTTACGTGCGTACAAAGGAAATCAAGAAATCTTGTAGCGGCATTACATGGGTTAAGTGTGCTATTGGTTGAATGATGGGTTCAATCGGCACTGGGTAGCCCACACAAAAAAACACTTTTATTACAATGCATCGAAGGATAATAATCTAATTATTTTTCCGTCTCATCGTATAGTTTCTCTAAAAATTCCTCAAAATCCTTAGTAAGGAAGTACATATTACTCATATCTTCTGGGTCTTCATCATGAATCCAAAAATAAACATTTCCAAAATGCTTTTCAGTAAGACCTAAACAAATTTGATTTCCACCCGAATCATCTGCAATTGGAATAAAGCCTATATCCATTATATCGTCAAATATATCAATTTTCTTGTCTAAATTGTCATACATTTCACCAATACCATAGAAAATATTTACCATACCAATGCCTTGCTCTTTAGAAATAGTAAAGTAATATGGTCTAGGATAACCCCCATTGTATTTCAATAAAAATTCTCGATATTGTTGGGGAAGTTGAACTCCGATTATTCTTTCAAAGTCTTGAAGTCTAGATTCTGTTAAAACTTCATTGTTTCCTTGTATCTCCAATTTAATCTCCTCCAGTTCCATTTACAATGGACTGTCCGCCCATGTGTTTAAATTCGTCATGTATATCTTTTTCAACTAGTACCATTGTCTTTCCATCCTCATAATGATGCCAAGTGTATCCTTCTGGAGGCTTATCTTTTTCTGGCACAGATGGATTAGATGATTTACTAAGCCCTGCCTCTGTGTTTGCCGCCTCATAGTCTTTTGGATAATTTTTAGGTTGTGCATATTCAATTTTTACTGGTTTTACATTAGGGTGATAATATTTAGAAAAATCCGGGAATCCATTTGGATAACTTATCGATATTCCACTTTTGTTAGTGTACGTCCAGACTCCTTTTTCATCAATAGAAATATGCCCACCTTTAGCATACCATCTTTCTGGAATTCTAGCGTACTTGGGCTTTGTCGCCATTATCTCTTCTGTGATATCTGATAGTTCTAATTTCCCTGTCTTTTTATCCGTCCCCTCAGCTGATTTCTCTAGTGGTTTGTTGGGTTGGGGAGTTTTAACTTCTCCTATACCCTTATCCCATTCGGGGCTGGGCATCTTAAATCCTTCAGGAGTTATCATGCTCGGTATAGTCATCTTTTGTCCCAGTCTGGGGAGAATTTCTTTAAGTTGTTTTGTTATCTTTGCAGATACCTTCACGCTCGACTTTAACGCTCCTTCTACTAGCGTTAAGGCCATTCCTGCTTTCACTACTGACTTGCCATATGTAACGCTCTCTTCATAGCTCGCTTTGCCGTTGAGTACTTTGTGCTGCAGCTCTATTATTTTCTGAAAAGGAACGACAAATTCCTCAGCTAATCCTTCACCAATGATTTCTCTAATCTCTTTCAAGGTAATTTCACCATTCGCTATCGCCTTACCTACATCGAAATATCCAGGTATCGTTTCTGTCCAGTACTTTAGGTTACTCATGTTATGGTTTAAGCCATACTCAACGATATCCTTTCCGTCTTCCAGCAATTGACTGACGATTCCGTCCCCAACCCCCACCATCGTGACTGCTGTAATCACACTACCACTGCTGGTGTTCAAATTCGGATTATTTTTTGTTCCTAAGCCGTTTTCTGCATAGGCTAAAGCCAGTAGTTCCGCTGTGATCTTGCCATCGACTTCGAACTTATATCCGTCGTCCGTCATTCGCCTATACTCAGCCATGGTACTTACTGTATTGGCAATATACTGATATCCCGCAACAGCAATGAGGAATTCTTGATTGTACTCCCCTGTGATCTCCCCATGGTAGATGTTCATTCCTTTCAAATACTGCTGCATTTTCTCGATATCTTCTCTAGTTGCTGTCCGGTTATACTCATTCAATACTTCTGCAAGCTCTCTATTCGCTCGATTTTGCGCATCACTTTGATTTCGTGCCAACCGCTGTTGAATGATGGCTAGATCTGTCATGATTGAATCATACTGCTTATAGACTGCTGATCTCTCCCATAGTTCTAAGTATTCAAAGGTTTCTGGATTGTAGCCTCTCTCGATGGCAAATGCGATAAAATTCCGATCCTTTTCGTTAAATAACGCATTACGTAATACATCATTTACGGTAATTCTATCTTCTGCATTACTTTTATAGGAATTATATTGTTCGATCAATGCGCCAAGATTATCTGCATGGACCTGGTTCTTTATCTCCTCCCACCTCATAAAATCCGCCATTCCTGACATTGCCTCTTTTAACTGTTCAACAGATAATTCAACTTCTATTAAACTCTCGTTATATTTACTATACGCAATTGAGCGTTCTTGGGGGGGAATATATTGAAAAGATATAGGGTCGTAGCCTTGACTCAAAATATACTTTTGGAATTCTCCAATATCTATATCCTTGCTAATATCCTCAGATGAATAACCTTGGTCAACCATAAATTGGGCTACTAAGGCGTTCAAATTATCTGTATGTACTTCGTCTCCCCGTTTAGACTCTTTATCTACTTTGCTTTGACCTGTAAGTAAGAATTTTCCGTTCGGGTTATCAGCAATAATCTTTAGAGTCGAGAATTGCTCAACTTTAATTGCTTCCGCCTGTATTTTTCTCCCCAGCTCTAGTTCCTGTTCGACGTATGCCTTTGTGACCTGCTTTAATGTTTCTACTTTCATACTCACCTGTACATGAATAGATTGCATCAGGTTCTTGATTTCTCCAATAATCTGTTCAACTTCAACGGTAGCACTTCGCACATTATCATACTTTGAGTAATCCTGCATTACATCGTGAACCATCGTTGTCATTACATCAAGGATCCGGGTCAATTCATCCAGACTCCTGTCTCGAAATCTCCCCAAATCATTGGATAGCCCTAGTATTCGATCCAGATCTACCGCCTGCTTCACATTACACCTCCATAATATGATAGAACTCGCAAATATTAATTAGGAATATTTAAATACCAATATATCCCGTGCTCTTGCATCTGTATGATAAATTGATAAATTGTTGATTGTAAATAACCCTGAACTCGCATAGATAATTCCACCCAACATGCATTTCCAAAAATAATTTTCTTCGTAAAAGGCTGAATTCTGCTCACTTTACTCATTATTATCTATTGCAGAATAGTTACTTCATATAATCGAAAATATTATACCATAATTTAACTATATATCCTTAATAGTTTATTTTAGCTATAATAAGAACTTACTTACATGTATTATTTATGTAGAACTTATAGGTTTCATCGCATTTTTCAACGAATTTCAGACTATATTAGGCTATATATTAGACTAGTGTATCAATATCTAATGCGGATTCCGAAATTTTTATGCCCATTCAAGAGGCAGATTTTATTGGATTATATTGAACATCATAAGCTTCGTCAAGTTACGCCGATCTTTCATATCATTTCAGGCGATCGTTCATTACAGTATGTGTTTATTAAAATAGGTATTGTTTCGAATGGATGATTTAGAATCTTAACGATTCAATAATGAGAGATAGATACCAACTGCGCAGATAAAAGGAAGAGGGTCTTATTATGGTAAGATTCTTAAAAATAGTTCAATATATAATACTATTCCTATTAATGCTTTTTTGGGTAGACTTATTATTCGATTCATTTAAAGGGTTGGTATGGTTATTCTTGTTGATTGCTGCACTCGTACTGCACTTAAAGTGGATCAGTTTATTTCCCGTTTCATATGCGGGCATGTATTTTATAAATGGTATGCTCACATTGACTTCTTTTCTTATTTTATCAAAAATCTGTATTAGCGTCTTAGGGAGGACTACTACAAGTATTGAAGAAGGATTGATTATTTTTTGTATAAGTATGTTACCGGTTTTGTTGTGGTGGAGTATAAATGTGATCGCATTAGTGGAAAAGATACCCCCGCCTCGTATACGTCTTGGGAAAGATAACATCAGCAGTGTGCAATCTTTACATGATATCTCGGAAGATAGGGTCATCACAGAGAAATCTGCAGGTTTTATTAAGAGATGCATACAATATTCGTTACTTTTCTTATTGATATTTTCGCTTCTTATTTCAATTTTACTTCACAACGGAATTATTTCTGTTTTGATATATGCTATTCTCATTATATTCATTGGTTTAACCCTGAAATGGATCAGCAGATATTCGGTTTCAAAGTGAAGCATCTTCTTGATTAATGGATTACTTTCCGTGGGTACATTTGTCTTGGTTGTGGGATTGTATTCTTCTTTAGAAAAAACAAACACATATATTCCAGGTGGAGGATTGACCATTATAGTTGTTGCTATCTTACCTACCTTTCTATGGTGGAAACTTGACGTGATTGGATTGTTGCAGAAAAAATCAAGAGGATTGTAGATAGGCTGTATAACCTCCTTTACTAACTATATCTTCTACTTGGTCAATAGAACGAAGGCACAAATAAACCGAGAAACCCCTGATTAAGGGACTCCTCGGTTTATTTAAGCATAGATCTCTGATAAGGATAGCGAACAAAGAAAGGATGATACTATTAACCGCTTCTAGTACAAGCTTCTCCTATTTAAGATCACTGTTTTCTTGAATTAATGAACAAATCAATATCTTCTACAATATAGCCCTGTCCCGTTGAATGAAGAACATCATAACAAGATTTGATATATTCAAATACCTTGTTGTCAGTAAAAACTTTGAGTGCATTTTTACCTGTCAATTGATGCGCTTGCTTGTAACTTTCAAGACAAAATACAGTAAAATTAATGGTTCTATCCATTAGTTATCACCTCACACCTGCGGAAAGCTTATTTTACCGCTTTTTTTTTCTTCCAAGAACAGTTCAAATAGTTTTTCTGTGCTGTATTGCCAAATCTTTGTATTCTCTTGCTCCAGTATTTCATAAAGCCGGGATGAATACAGTTCTGTAATAGCATCGTTATCAGATACATTTAATTCCACTTCAATTTTTGCTACAAGATCAGAACATATGATTGGATACACTGCATCAAATTTGCTTTTATCCATTGCCTTCTCCTCCCAATACTTCGTAATGGTCAAATTTGCAATGCTTCAATCCCTTTTCAGTATGAAATAGTATCTGATTATACAGTTTTTCTACTTTTAATCGTTTTAAGGACTCGTCCTTATCCAACACTCCAGTTTCAAAGAGTTTCACTGTCAAATATACATTATCATCCGCGACAGGACCGATTACAATATCATATTTTTCCGAAATTTCTTTTCCTCTTCTATTTGCGGTAATAAAATTCAACCAATTTTCATCGGCAGATGTAAATTGGTTTATTATAAGTTCCCTTTTTGCTTTTTCTATATGAAAGTTATATACCGACAATATTTTTTGTTTTGTATTATTTCTTGCACTGACCTTTTCTGCCCAGCGCACCGCTTGTTCTTTATTACTTGTGGTATAAAAGCCTGTTCCAAAATCAAGCAAACGGCTGCTTTGAAAAATTTCTGGTTTTTCTACAACAACATCACTACCATGATAGATATTCACTCTGAACCCTCCAATATTTCCGGGATTTTTCTTTGCTCATTCACTAGCACAGATAGTATGTTATCTCCAATATAATTATACCCTACAAATATTCATAAACAAATTAAGATGCATATATAAATTATCTATTGAAGCCGGATTCCCTTCAATAAAGTCCCATTAAAGAGAGAGCATTGAAATAGGGGCGACAGGATTTACGTTAATATTTCCCAAAATACGATAACAGTCTATACTAAGGTCAACACTTCGACTATCTATCATCCGCTGGATCGTAAGCTCCGCCAATACACAGAGTCTGCCCGCCAGAATAAAGTCCATCCGCTATACTTGTAACACAAATTAGGGGAGGTGCTGTAATCATGTCAGTTAAAAGATTCGGTGTATTAAAATGTAAAGTTGTTGCTTACAAAGAGGAACGTGATGATCAAGATCCCCATTTCCAAATTGAAGTTCTCGACGATCATGACACGCACTACAGAATTTCAGTGAACGTCAGGTCAAGCTCTACACAATCGGAAGTACTCTATTTAGTCGATGAGAATTTCAATGCTTCAGCTATCACAACCTTACCTGAAATGAATTTAGGCTATACTCCCATTACCGAGAACAATCGAGACATTGCTCTGGATTATATCCGTAGCCAATTGTTCGAATCTTCAGCCATGCAACCCTTACCACATGATATTACCGGACCGGATAATGATCTTAATGATCTAATACACAAGTATATTCAGAAAGCTATTGATGATGAAGCGATTCTATACGTATACGGCTCTAGATGGGGTCCTGAAGGAAAACGCGATAAAATATTTGGATTCAAAGTAGGAAATGGCATGCACAACGTTCACATGAACCAAGGGAATGACGGGCGCTGGAAGGGGGATAATGGATCTTATCAAGATGGTGGATTACTCATCCAATTCGAAGATCATTGGGTTGGTATTTTCTTAGCATTCTTATCTCAATCCTGGTGTACAGATGACCATGGTCATCCTACAGCATTCTGTGATCACACTCAACCACGGCAAATCTAGAGTAACTGGAGTTGGGTGATACGTCTCTTAGTCATGATTCGACAAGGGGGGGAGAAAACCTTTCAAGAGATGACATTCCGGAATGAGAAAACAACATAAATAAACCGAGCAACCCCTATAGTGGATTGCTCGGTTTATTCATAGCTTGTCAAATCATACTCTACTTAATTCATCCCTGAATGCCGGTCTATTTGCATACTGGTTATACAGTCTCTGTATGATTTCCAGTGCCTGCTCTTTTCCCCCAGCCTTTTTTAGATTACGGATGATGGCACATACCCGTTGATAATCTTTCCTGTTGCCCGCATGTGCAGCAGTCTGCTCTATATGTTGCTGAAATACAGTGTAAATCTCTTCCTTAAATTCAGGGAGAAGATGCTTATATAGAATTTCTACTGAAGAGGGTCTCCCTTTCACATGCTCAAGAAGTTTTTGCTTTTCCCCTTCCTCTATTAGAATACGGGGATAGATGTCTTGAAATGTTCTCTTCTCGTCTTCCAACAGAAATATGATCTTGGGGTAAACAGAGGGCCACACGGTTGTATCATATGTGTTCTTCAATTCGCTGTAGTAGTCCATGCTTCCGCCTAGTATGAACTCTATTGCCATTCCACGCTGATCATCAAGCTTCCCTGAGCGCTGAAATGCAATATATCGATATTTCTTCCATTGATCTATAAGTCCAGCCCAACTCTTATCTTTCTCTTCACCCTCGAGAGTAAGCTTAATTACGTTGTCATACTCCTTATTGTCCAGTGCAATCTCTATTGCTAATTCCCTAAAGTTGGAGTATTGGAGGTTTTGTTCTATAAATTCCTGCGCCTTTGACTGACCGTCATATTCCTCGATCATGTGGTATCTGATCAGATTTACCTTTTCGGCTAAGTAATTGACACTCCATGAATCTCCTTCTTTATCTTGTATCACTGAAAGTAAATATTGTTCTAATCTATCCCTTAAATTTGAAGTATACGCAAGCTCAGCACACTTCTTCAGAAGGTCCAGCTTCCAGTCAATCCAGCCTTCATATCGTATATGGGTAGATTCTTCAAGTAGCTTCCCGAAGATGCTTTCTTTATCAACTGAAGTTAATTCTTCATCGTCTATGATCTCACTAATCACAGAAAAGCTTTCTTCGATTACTCCTCCAATTACGCCATTTGAATCATCTGCTCTTTGAAGCAAATCTATCATTTCTTGTGTTACACATAGAACAAGTTCTACAGCAAACATATTGTTATTCTGTGCAAAAGAAGACCGGGCCTTATCTAGCACCATATCAGCTCCTTTGACAGCTGCATCGGTATCTCTATAGGTTACAAATCCATATCTATCCGCATTATTCCTTATAGAAGTCTGAATAAGTTCAATAGCGTTAGCCATGACATCCTCATCATCTTCATCATTGAAATTTAGTTCAATACGCTGTTTAATTTCTTCGTACTCCAATGCAATATCTAGCAGAAATCGAACAAGCTCTTGTTTAGTCATGTCAGAGAGTATTTTTTCAATATTAGGGACTTTTCTTATCTTGGACACTGGAGATTTAATGATTGCCTCTGAATCATTACCATGATGCATATCGCGCAAAGCAAGAAATACCGCTATCTCGTGTTTGCAATATTCACCCATATCGTATGGACAATCGCAATAGGTCCTCGTGATGTTCGCTTCATGATCAAGCTTAACTTTAACAGTGTAGAGCTCAGTGCCTTCCACTTTCGCTTCATAACCATGATCTTCATTTCCAGCCACTGATACTACATAGTCATTCTCGTAATAGTCATAGCCACGTGCAATTATAATTTTGTCGATATGATCTTCAAAGTTATTCAGATTCATGGGTTCCATCCTTATCTATTAAAATAGGGCTCTATCTTATTCCTCTATCTTATTCATTTCCTTTGTCAACAATTCTATTGGGTGTACATAGCCAAGTGATCCACACATTAACTCATGACCTACCCATCTGTTAAGTTCAACTAAATTCAGCTGATCACTGGGTATGTAATCTTCGATATTCCAGGATATAGAAATATAAAATTCAGTTATTTGACTTATAATACTTCTATCATGTGTCTTGGTATAAATAACTTCCCCACAATGGGCCAA
Organism: Paenibacillus sp. DS2015; assembly: GCF_050433705.1. Classification (NCBI taxonomy): domain Bacteria; kingdom Bacillati; phylum Bacillota; class Bacilli; order Caryophanales; family Paenibacillaceae; genus Paenibacillus; species Paenibacillus sp. DS2015. The sequence goes on from NZ_JBNPWS010000005.1 coordinate 10,179, forward strand.
ATAACGATCTACTTTATTCTCTAGGAAACCTTCCGCAATGAACGTTTCTTTTATAGCATTCAGGACAATATCTTCGAACTTTTTGAAATGCTCTGCCTTTAATCCATATAACACAATGCAGTATCGTGTCTGATTATTCATGAGAATAACGCCTTTTCGTCTATCAAACATAAATAAATTGGCATGCCATTCATAGAATGGTTCCCTCTTGATCGGTACAATATCATTTGTCTTTATTTTCATTGCGTCAGATAGTTTCTTCGTACATTCAATAAACATACCTTCACCTCAACCTTGCATCTATTATTGCTTGAGAGAAATCAGAATACAATGAACGAACCCTTGCCACTTCACTCTAGCCTTTCTTCTAGTATACAACAAACAACCATCATTCTGTTGGTATCAGTAACGTTAGTGACCTCACATATATCATTTACATTAGCGAATTCCAATAATAAATTACCTACTTGAGACCTAATATGATAGTATGACTAATATAGGTAAAAATAACCAAAAGAGGTGTCTAATTTGGAGAATTTTCCGGAACAAGTAAAGACTTTTGCTAATAGAGTACTAAAATTAAAAGATAGCATTTTAACTGAAGAAGCTACTAAGACCTCTGTTATTATGCCATTTTTCCAACTTTTAAATTATGATGTCTTTAATCCCGAAGAGTTTCTGCCTGAATTCACTGCAGATGTAGGAATCAAAAAGGGAGAGAAAGTCGATTATGCCATTATGAAAAGTGGCGAACCTATGATCCTAGTAGAAGCAAAGTCAATTCAAGAGAAGTTAACAAAACATGATTCGCAATTATTCAGATATTTCGGAACTACAAAGGCTAAATTCGCTATACTTACCAACGGATTAACCTATCGTTTTTATACAGATTTAGAAGAACAGAACAAAATGGATACCGTGCCATTCTTCGAATTTAATCTTTTAGATATCCGTGACAACCAGTTAATCGAACTCTATAAATTTAGAAAAGAAAACTTCAACATTGAGGATATTATTACGACGGCTTCAGAACTTAAATATACTAATGAAATTAAAAACTTCCTCAAATCTCAATGGGACAATCCCACCGATGATTTCGTATCCTTCATATTGTCCGATGTTTATACTGGCAAAAAAACAAAACAGGTTATCGAAAAGTTTAACCTCATCGTGAAGAAATCCCTCAAGGAATTCGTTAATGATATGATGAATGACAAAATCAAAGCCGCTCTAAGTAATAATGACAGTGTAACCATAGAGACAGAAAGTGAAGTTGCAATCTCTAAAGAATTAGCACCAGAAGCTGAAATTGTGACTACTGAAGAAGAATTAGAAGGTTATGTAACTATTAAAATACTACTTAGAGATATCATTGATGCTGAAAGAATCAGTTATCGAGATAATTTGAGCTACTTCAACATACTAATCGATAACAGTATCCGCAAATGGATCTGTCGTTTAGGATTTAACAGCAGCAATAAATATATCCAATTTAACGATGAACAGAAAACTACGGTTACCTTATCTAATATATCCGACATTAGTGAGTTGCGAGATAAGATTCATGAAGTTGCAAGTAAATTTGTTTAAGATTTGTTGGTCTCTTATCTTACAGAAAAACCGAGGACCCGTTTAACGGATTCCTCGGTCTATTCAAGCAATGATTTTTGATAAGGATGGCGAACTAGAAATATTTCAAACTGCTGCTTATCATAACAGTAGAATTCATAAGGTGATGTCTTGCTGGATCTAGCCAGATGCGCTTTTGATATTTTTTCTTTGGGTCCCATCCAGCCTACGGCTATATCAGCCAAGTTAATTCACTGCAACAACAGGCCGCGCCTCAATGTACCCTCTATACCCCATCGGAGCAAGCTGAAATCTCGGTGCAACTTCAGGTGCCCAGTGATATCCATAAATCGTAGGGTCAAATTTCTCAATATGCCTCCAGACTTCTCCGATTTCATCCTTAAAGTCATCGTCGTTATACGGCTCCCCTTGGAAAATCATCATCTTGCATGGGGGCAACTCAACAAGATCGTATCCATTAGGAACAGCATTGTTGTAATCTAGGGGTATCTCCACTCCTTGCACGTATTGGGAAGTTCCCTTTGTGATTAGGTGCTGGGGTAACCACATTCCAATAGGTTCATACAAGGCTTCTTTAACACTAGTAAGCATAGACCATACATCGCAGCCCACTTCTTCACAATATGCAAAATACTCAGTTGCCTCGATTCCTCTCTTAAGAAGAACCTTTCTGGCAGGCCGTTCAATAATTTGTACAAATACTGTTTTGGTAACCTTTGTCTCACTCATATTCACTTCTCCTTTATGAATAGACCGGTAGGTATCGAAAACTCTTTCAGGCATAAAAAGTTGAATGGGTGGTGTGTTTTGACTATATTTTTTGGGCGATAAGCCAAACTCTTTGGAAAAAGCACGGGTGAACCCTTCGTGAGAGTCGAACACATAATCTAATGCAACATCTATGACTTTGTATTCCTTATCACGTAGAACCAGAGCAGCTTTGGACAGTCTTAAAGCACGTATATAATCAAAAGGTGTTCTTCCAATGATATCTTTAAAAATCCTGGATGAATGCCACGAAGAATATCCTGCTACAGTTGAGAGCTGCTTGAGTGTAATCTCTTCATATATATGGGCATCAATATATTCCTGCATTTTTTGCACCGCCATGACGATTTCAGCCTGTTTCATTTTCTCACCTCCTGTATATAGCCTAATTCAAAAGGAAAAGTAATTCTTGACCTGAATTGCTAAATAAACTACTTTCCTAAAGCTCTTTTATAGAGAATCTCAAAACAGTTTTCAATTTCAACATTTCAGTCTTCCGTGGGTCGGATAGATATATTTCCCGGTGAGTCTTAACAGAACGTATGTATCCTTGTTCCTTGCAAAATGCTTCCATCTTCGCAAAGCTTTCTGGTTCGTCCTCAAAACTTCCTATATGCATCACTTGGCAACATAAGCCATCCGTTATTTCACCAAATGTTAAATGCTCAAGGTATGGGTTTGGCTTTTTCCTTGTAGTCTGCTCTACAAATTTAATATATAATTCATCTGTCAGAAAGTCTGGTTGGCGTATCATAATTGTATATTTCAAGTTACTTTTGTCTGTTGCCGGCTTGGACTTATCCACTAAGTCCCAAATTCCCTCTAGTGGAAACACTGTATATTCATAGTAACCGACAGGTACCTCATCACTTTTATAAGACATTTTAACCGCATAACTTAAACTATATAATGCTTCTGTCGCCCGAGCAAACTCCTCACCGTTTGGATCACCTGTACCCCTAATCATGATAAATGGCATCTTAAGCACATCAATAATAACGGGTGTCGTTTGGGGCAGGTAAATGTCCTTATAATCTTTTCTATATTCAATTTTTTTACTCATGGCTGATCTCTCCTTAACCTTTTACAATTAGCATATAACACTTAAGTTGACAACTGCATGTCATCTATCTATCTTGCCGCACATTTTTTTCTGATTCCGGTCACTGTAATCAGCTATATAGATAGTTCCATTTCCATACAATGAACATCCTTAACGTTCGGTTAAATATAATAAAAAGAGGAGCAGTCCTAACTATACTTCCTAGTTAAGGGCTACTCCTTGCTTGTATTCACTGACGAGATCCAGAGGGGTTCCCTCAATAAAGTCTACATTTGCTACGGTCTATTATCTCTGCCTAATCCACTAATCTAATTAGGATATTATACAGCTGACTCGTCAAGCACATTCTGCTCAGATACTAGTTCATTCAAATCTACAATAAGCTGTTCCAGCTCCTTAAAGCTGTCAGTCATTAGGCCTGTAATTGAACGTTGCTCCTCCATACTAGCGAGAATCTGTTCGGAAGCAGCGCTTGATTGTTCCGTTACTCCTGAAATCTCAGTAATCTCATTCACAATTTTTCGTGAGAAATCCTGAATACTTAACGTTCTTTGTTCGATATCGTCAGCCTGATACAGTACCTTTTTCGTATTCTCGTTAATGGAATGGAATACTCCCTCAGCTTCATGAACAGAAGCTCTACCCTCTCCAAGTGACTGTTTAGCTAGTTCGAATTGTTTCGAGAGAACTTCTGATTGATCTATTAGCTTTGCTAAAATTTCAAATATTGTTCCTACCGATTCTGCCGAACGCTCCGCAAGTTTTCTTACTTCTCCAGAAACAACTGCGAAGCCTTTGCCTTGCTCCCCTGCTCGTGCAGCTTCGATTGCTGCATTTAAAGCTAGTAAATTGGTCTGCCTAGAGATATCTGCAATAGTAGCTAGAATTTCAGACATCTTTTGATTGTGGCGATTAAATACTTGCATTTCTTCGGAGGTCGTATTCATCATTTCATATAGTGAAGTCATTTGAACGTTTAACTCATCCATTCTTCGGCTACCTTGTTCTGTCATATCCGCGGTATCCGAAGATAGAATCTTCATTTCCTTCGAGTGTAATGCTACTTCTTGAATATTACCATTGGATACAGACAAGGATTCTGATATGTCTGAGATACTAGTAGCCTGAAAATCAATCCCCTTGCTGACTTCATCGAAACTAAGCGTAACTTCCTTTGTTATAGTACCTGTATCCATGATCTTCTTTTTTAGCATCTCTGTGAATTCATTAATACCTGCTGATGCATCTTTCACCCGATGAAGTAAAGCCTCCACTTGTGTACGCGAACTTTCTACCTTTTCTCTATGCTCTTCGCTTTTTGCAAATAATGTGCGATTCATTCTAGAGACAAGGTAGAGCAAAGTTGCTACAACGGCGAGTAAAATCATGTCACCCATATTGGCCGTCCAATCTTCTTTAGCTAAAGAAGAAAAGGACAATGTAGCAATAGAAGCCGCCAATGAAACAGCCATAATAAATATATAGTAACGTGTTCTAGGATATATCATGAGAATAGAACCAGCAAAAATACTCATCATCACTTTTAGAGCATCCATGTTAATATATACAACAAAAATGGATAGAAGAATCGTAATCACCCATGGTATGACATGAATCTGTTTCTTCTTAAGATTAGCGTACTTGATCCAACCATAAAGAATGAAGATCACTATATTACTCCCCCACAAGAATGGATGCATGAAGGCCAACCCAAATCCCGCTATAAGTGCTATTAATAATATAGGGGTAAACAGTCTGTTTCTGTTCCAAATAATTTCTTCTAAACGTCCCATATTCATCCCATCCTCCGTCCAAATGTATGTTCTCTTCCATTTATTATAGTTCCTCATGATGGTGTTGGAAGCAATACCAAAGATATCCCTCAATTCTATATATCGACAAATATATGGCTATTATTAGATGTTTCGACTCAATAATTATGATATAAATCTTATACAAGTAGATCTTATGGCTCGACCATGTAATAAATGAAAAAAACCAAGGAACTCATTTAAATGGGTTCCCCGGTTTTTTGTAAGAAATATAATGTGAATATACTTTTAATCCACTAATCTAATTAGGCTATATTTCTTTTTACCTTTACGAATAATGATAAAGCGACCATCGAATGATTGGTCAGCGCTCACTTCCGTGTTAACATCCTCAACTTTTTCACCATTCATGGTAATCGCTCCATTATTAATATCTTCTCTTGCCTGACGCTTAGAAGGTTCGATCCCTAGATCTACTAACCAGTCCACAATATTTTTGGTTTCTTTGGTCGCTTCGAACGTAGGCATTTCTTTAAATCCTTGCTCGATTTCATCTGCTGTTAATGATTTAACATCTCCACTGAATAAAGCTTGCGAGATTTTCATGGCTTGTGCTAAAGCTTCTTCATCATGTACGAATCGGGTCATCTCTTCCGCAAGTATTTTTTGTGCTTCACGTTTACCTGGGTCTGTCGTAACCTTATTCTCTAATTCAGTAATCTCTTCTTTGTTTAAGAACGTGAAGTATTTCAGGTATTTAACCACATCACGGTCATCTTGATTCAACCAGAATTGGTAGAATTCATAAGGTGATGTCTTCGCAGGATCTAGCCATATCGCGCCACCTGCAGATTTACCAAACTTCGTGCCATCGGATTTCAACATTAATGGAATCGTTAATCCGAATGCCTTCGCCTCTGGTCCTTCTTTTTTGCGAATCAAATCTAGACCACTCGTAATGTTACCCCATTGATCCGATCCACCAATCTGTAATTGAACACCTTCTTCTGTATACAGATGATGGAAGTCCATGGACTGGAGAATTTGGTAAGTGAATTCAGTAAAGGAAATCCCACTATCTAGACGACTGGATACCACATCTTTGGCCAACATCGCATTAATGCTGAAGTTCTTTCCATAGTCACGTAAGAAGTCGATAACATTTAAGGAATGAGTCCAGTCATAGTTGTTTACCATTTTTAGTTGAGCATCACTATCCGTATCGAATAGCTTCTTCATCTGCGCCGTAAGTGCGTTCACATTATCTTGTACTTGCTCTAATGTCTGTAATTGACGTTCGTCTGCACGTCCACTAGGGTCCCCAATGGTTCCTGTCGCTCCACCAATTAGGATAACGGGTAGATGTCCAAAAGCTTGAAATCGTTTCATCATCATGAATGGAATCAAATGTCCAATGTGCATGCTATCTCCGGTTGGATCTACTCCACAGTACAGAGCAATCTTCTTCTCACTAACTAATTGACGTAATCCTTCTGCATCGGTCTGTTGGTTAATCGCATCGCGCCATTCTAGTTCATCAATAATATTCATGTTACTCATGATCATCCAGCTCCCTTAATTCTATTGTGTAAGTCTTTGATTCTTCCCCTAAATGGAACATAACGCCATAACGCAAAAATCGCCCCTATGTCTACAATAGACATAGGGACGATTGAATAACCGTGTTACCACCCAAATTGCATCAATAGCGCAACGACAACTATTCATACCACTCTTAGCCATATTATCGTTGGCTAGTCCGCTTAGTGTTACTTAAGATACTCCAGAGTGTAATTCACAAGACTGTTTGTGCTAGGTCACATCAACCCCTAGCTTTCTGAATAACAGTGACAGCTTGCTACTTATTCCTTCAACGTATACCGTGTATTAGATTAAAACCAGTATAGAGAATGAAGTGTCTGTTGTCAATTCACCTGGAGGATAGAATAATACAAGTTGGATCATCGACGATTCAAAAGACACCCGTTACCCTGTAGCGACCTCAATATTTATCGTTGCCTTCATCCCCATTGCACTCATAACAGCTTCAATTTTCTCTGCAGTGGCTCCATAATACTCGTTCCGCTCATCTCGGGAAACCTGTGCATCCGATACTTCTAGTTTTCTCGCTAGCTCAGATTGAGACATATTGATATATATTCTAAATGCGATGAGGCTCTTTCCTATGTCTGTAAATTTGTGAATTGGATTAAACGAACCTCTTTTTATTCTTTCATAATACTCAACTTCTTCATTTAATTGTTCATGAAATGATATGAGCGGTTCAATTGCCATATCAATCTGCTCATCATTTAGACCCATTTCTTTAAAGCGCAACTTTTCTTTCGCAATAAAATCCTTATCTTGTTTCAATTTTTCCTGTGCTTTTTGATAAGCTGCTTCGTTTTTTATCAACTCACTCAACTCCTCTACTTAATGATTTTCACAATTCCTTTTGGTTCAAATGAATCTCGTGTTTTTCTAAATGCCGCAGGAAACATCTGTTCTAAGCCATGTTCATCAAGGATTCCTGATGATTGACCAACGTGCGGATAAAGTTCGACTTTATATCGATGCCACATGGGTAGCTGCGACTTTGCAGAGTTACGGTCATATATACGTTCTTTCCAACTCCAAATTTTATATGGGTCAATAGAGTTAAGCTCTCTTACAATGTCGGGCAAGGTTCTAACATCTGCTACAAAATAACCATCAATATCACCGGGGCTCGCTTTGTCTTCAACAAACGAGCCATCTATAAAAATGTCCAAAATACCCACTCTCCAAAGCTGATTAACCAATACCTCCAAGTTGTTTACTAATGTCATTCTTTTATCCATATCCCATGGAGATCCATCTTTCGGACCTGTTACAAGCAAGGAAGTACGTATCTCATCTAATGTCATAGGGTAGTCTTGTGCAGCTAATAATCCCTGATCATTGAATATCAACATTATTTTCCTCCAAAAAATCATAATTATACACAGCAAATAAATATACACTATTGTTAATTTAACTAATTTGTTAACTTTATTATAATCCGCTTATTATATATGTCAAGTATTGTAAGTGGTTCTGAAAATATACAGACACAGAAACAGTCCCTAACTTTATTTACTAGTTAAGGACTGTTACGTCAATTCCCTGACGATCTCTTAGCGTATTCCTTTCAGAACCTTCAAGCACAAGCCTTTGTTACAAAAGGATGACCAAAGCCTAATGAAATTAGACTATCAAAAAAAGCAATATTGTAATATGGACATTCCGTATCATTGACTGTAATCTTTAATTCAATCTTACTCACCTTTGTCGAAGTTGTAGTACTAGAGGCTGAGCCAAACAGATTTTCTCTGGTGGTCGTATCCGACCTCAGGTCCGATATCCACCATGACAACTTCATACTTCAATGCACTTCATTCCCATGACACTAGCGAATTCACAACTACAGAATCTATTTAATCCATTCTAGTGCAACTGAGATTCAAGTACCTCTAACTCTTCAAGTGTGAGATCTCGCCATTGCCCCTGTTCAATCCCGTGAATCGTAATATTCATAATTCGAATCCGTTCGAGCTTGAGTACTCGGTATCCCAGTGCCTTACACATTCTACGAATTTGAAGGTTCAGCCCTTGTGTCAGAATAATCCGGAACTCATATTCATTCACTCGGAACATATCACAAGGTTTGGTTGTTACGCCGAGAATATCCACGCCATTGGACATGCTATATAGAAATGCATCTGTAATCGATTTATCTACGGACACCACATACTCTTTCTCATGACCATACTCTGAACGCATCATTTTATTGACGATATCCCCATCGTTGGTTAGTAATATCAATCCCTCCGAAGCTTTATCCAATCTCCCTACAGCAAAAATCCGCGAAGGATGGTTGACGAACTCAATGATATTACCCGCCACATGTGGTGCTGCTGTACACGTAACGCCTATCGGTTTATTGAGTACGATATAGACGGATTCCTCTTTATTCGGGATGGGTTGACCATCTATAAGCACCAAGTCACCTAGGCCAACATGAGCACCCGGCTCACATATAACATCATTAATACTAATTCTACTAGCAGCGATTAAGCGATCCGTCTCACGTCTAGAACAATAGCCCGTTTCACTAATATATTTATTGATTCTTATCATTTATTACAACAGCTCCATCTGAGGTAAATTCTGTGAATAATCGTTCCAGTCCATCATTCTATCATATTATCTACCAAAAGATTCGCTATCAAAATAATGAATTTACAACATCTCAATATCTCATTTAAAATAAAGTTTCACATGCATTTATATGTAGTGCAACTATTATTGGGAAGGAGATACATCATGCCCTTAGATGCTGAAAATCCGTTAGGTTTTATTCTGTCACGAACTTATTTAGCCTTTAAACGGACAAACGCTCGTACGATGAAAAGTTATGAGATTACCCCTGAGCAATATGGAGTAATTAGAGAATTGAATAAGTCGGATGGCATTTCACAGAAAAGACGGGCCAAGCTAACGGAAAGAGACCAGACAACGGTAGGAAAAATACTAGATAAATTAACCGTAAAGAAACTGGTGAATCGGACCACAGATCCCAATGACCGTCGAGCCGTATTGTTATACTTAACACCCAAAGGGCGCGAGTTAATCGAGCTTCTGAATCCTGAATTGGTATTAATACAAGAGCAGGCTTTCAAGGATTTCGATGAGAATGAGATCGAGATATTTATCCGAGCCATGGATAAGATCCATAGAAATGTATCGCAGTAAATTTTTTTAGATATATAGTTGCATGTGCATCTATTTATAGTTGGATAAGAGACTAGGAGAGAATTTCACATTGAATATACTACATAGTTTGAAGAACCTGATGAAGATTACACAGACTAGAATCGGACTGGTATTCGCTATTTTTATCCCTATATTTTTCATTGTAGTCTGGATGACTGGCTACCATCATGCCACAGAGAGAATCGACCAGTTAAATGTCGCTATCGTGAATGAGGATGGGAAACAAGGTCAAGTTATCCAAGAACAAATTCAGAATCATGCTCCATTTCACACGGATATTATGGACTCCTCCCAAGAGGCTCAGTCCCAAATGGATGCAGGTAACTACACCATGGTGATCGTAATTCCGAATAACCTCACGCAAAATATCACCAATAACAGCAATGCTAAACTCACCTTTTATATCAATCAGGGGAATTCACAGCTTGCGACGTCCATGGTGGAGGGTATCGCCGTTGACATAACATCCAAGATGGGAATACCAGGCACTGTGCAGGCTGACATCATCCAAACCCATAATGTAAATGATTTCGCTACATCTATGCTCCCCATGATCCTTGGTTTTATCACCTACATCGCAGCGATGACCATGAATATCCAATTTAATATTAGTTCGCAGATCATGAAGAGGAATCATACGAAGTGGCAGATTTTCTGGAGCAAACAGTTATTGTTACTTGCTATTTCGATCGTAGTCCCCCTTCTTGTTATCGGTGTAGCATCCTTATTCACTGATGTTGCAAGCTCATTCTGGCAAATGTGGTTCTTCCATATCGTTGTGACCTTGGCGTGCATCTGTTTCACTCAAATGAGCTTCGCTCTATTTGGTAACGCAGGACCTTTATTTAATATAGCTATGGTACCTTTTCAATTAATGACAGCGGGTAACATTATTCCAGTCGCCATGTTGGCTCCTTTTTACCGATACATTGGGAACTTTCTCCCTGCTTCCAACGGTGTTCAAGGATTCACGACTCTAATCTATAGTAGGGGTTCTGTTACTGGGCTTATAATTAACCTCTTACTCATTTCCATCGTTACTTGGGGAATTACAATAACTCGTATAAGAGTACAAAAGGATGCTCCTCGGCAGAGTGAACCTTCCTTTAAGCCACAAATACAATCACACTAATAAAAGTAAAGCAGCCATCCTCTGATGAGGAATGACTGCTTTATTTGTATTTTCACCATTAGAATCGAAGATAGGCTTACCCACAATTTGATATGGGCATTCTTCGTTAGTTCTATTTCGGGATTTGGATTATTTCAAGATGGTATTTTAAAGCTATACGTCTTCTGCCCATAAATAACCTTAAATTATAATCCAAAACTCAATACTAACATTAAAATCGTAGTTAATTTGTAAATATATTGAAAATATTTATGGTGAATATATAATTAAACTTAAAATACATCGAGGTGAGATTCGAATGAGTATGGACGCCATGGACAGGGAGATTCTTAATTTACTTACATTGAACAGTCGGATGACAAGTTCTGAGATTGGTAGAAACGTTCACTTATCGGTCCCTGCTGTGTCTGAAAGAATCAGAAAACTAGAGGAGAAAGGGATCATCGATCAATTCACAGTCAAAATAAACCGGAATTTACTCGGTCAGTCTTGTGTGGTTTATATCTTTGTTATACTCAGTGAATCTGTGAATATAGATTTATTTCGTCAGATGATTATCGATTCTGAATATGTTCTAGAATGTCACCATACCTCAGGTGAATACGATTATCTATTAAAAGTAGCCGTACCTGACATAAGTGAATTAGAGCACTTCATCACCCACATTTTAAAGAAAAATCAGGGTGTCATTAAATCAAATACTGTCTTTAGTCTGTCTACGATGAAGGAGATTCAGTAATAAAGGGGCTCATCTTATGTACTTAGAATGGATTATTAAAGGCCTGGTATTGGGGTTATCCATCGCGGCTCCAGTAGGTCCGATCTGTATGATATGTATAAAAAAGACGCTGAATAATGGACCCGTAGCGGGTCTATCAGCTGGACTCGGAGCAGCCTCAGCCGATGCCATCTACGGATTATTAGCAGGATTAGGATTAACCTCGATATCTAGTTTCCTGATCGATTATTCCTCTCTCTTTCAATGGGTGGGTGGTTTGTTTATTTGTTATCTAGGAGTGAGAACAATGTTTCTACAATCTGTGGTGACAGGAGTTACTCCTACCAAACAAAGCATGCTCAGCTCCTACCTCACAACATTCCTGTTAACGCTCTCTAACCCGATGACGATTCTATTCTTCCTTGGTATTTTCACAGCCACTAGCGTAACTCTCTCCGATGTAGATGTTCTGGGTATGCCTCTACTTGTTACAGGTGTATTCGTAGGTTCCTTATTATGGTGGGTTTCATTGGTAGGAACGATAACGCTTATACGGATCAAAAAATTGAATTCTTCGATGCTACAAATCGTCAATCGACTCTCCGGAGTGATCCTATTCGTTTTCGGCCTATGGACTTTATTACATCCTTAGAAGTACTTTTGATTATTTTTTCTAATTATTTATAAAATAATACCATATTACCTATCAATCCATTAAATGTTAAATTATAATACTACTTGATCTCTGATAAGCCTTATAATAGATATATTAGTTACAATTATGTCACTATATTTCCTTAGTGTTCCTTTGTACATCCAATGGAGGAACATGCTATAATTATGGTTGCATTTACTAGAAGTGAATTCAGTCAGATCTCACTTAACGGAAAATGATAAAGGTATCGTTGAAAGGGGGTCAGAAGATGTTCGCAAAGAGACTAAAACAGCTGCGCAAAAAGAGGAAGTTGACCATGCAAGAAGTAGCTGATTACGTTGGAGTTGCCAAGAGTACGTACGCGGGATATGAATCAGGATACCGCCAGCCGACGCTAGAATCCATTCAATTGATCTCTCGCAAGCTGCGCACGTCTACGGATTATCTTCTGGGGCTTACTGATTACCCTGAGCCACATGAGGAACTAAATCATAATGCGAAAGAATATTTAAATTATGAGCAACTTCATTGGGATGGTGTTCCTTTGGATCAGGACGATCTCGAATTGATTCGTACATTACTAGAACGGGTACTCCGAGATCGTCCTTTGCCAAAAGATGAATGACCTACCCTCCGAGTAATTGTTGTAGCTTCGCTTCCGACTCCTCCTTGAGCCTCATTCTTAAAGTCTGGTATGAATCCGTCCACTCTTCAATAACGTTTGCAGACACAGAGTCATTCTCCGCACCCCGAATTTGCACTTGAAAGGCGCTTTCACATGCGGATTCGGCAGTTAGGCTCTCCTTCGTTAGTTTTTCTTTCCATTCTTGAACGGTAACGGGATCTCTCATATCGAGTTGCTTGAAACTCTTCTCTGCCGCACTTAATACCACATTCATATCCTTGGTACATTTTGCTTGAACCTGTAATATTTCTTGTTCATATTTCTCGGCTTGATTGACTACAACTTCAACCTGATTTGTGCTTGTCGAGGGGCTCTGTACATCCGACCTCGTCGGGCTTGGTGTGTCCGATGTCGTTGGACCTTGTGCCTCCTCTGACTTCGTTGGGCTTGCTGTATCCAATTTCGTTGAACTCTGTTCATCTGACTTCCCAGAGCTCTGTGTGACTGATTTCGTTGGACTCTGTACGACTGATTTATCAGCACTTTGCGTATTCGATTTCCCCACCGATGTTTCCATGGAGTCAATATCATCTGTAGATGGCAGTAGTTCTGAATGATTGCCCTCCCGTTCGCCATTCGATGTCACCATAGAATCAGTAGAATCCGTTGTTCCACTCTCATCTAACGCTGTGGATGGGTTGTTTCCCAGTGTATCTAACCCTGTTAATTCTTCACTATCCGCTGAATCCGCTGTTGGAAATCCCTCTTCGTCATACAATGCTTGTTGATCTTGCTGCTGCACATTGGCATCCGCGCTTAATGCTTTCTCTGAGGATTCATTCCAATATAATCCCCCCCATACAAAAAGCAAAATAACCGAAATAGAAGCCAAAGTAACTACAGGAGCATCCTTTTTATAGAATCGACGTCTTCTTCTGCCTATACGTTGTTTTTTCATCGTTATAGTGACACCGCCTTTTTATAAAATATAATAAATCACCTTGCGTTTATAGCTTCCATTAACATAGATCTATGGTTGTAAGTTTAGTTCCCGTTTGGCTTCATCGTACGTTTTACCTTTACTTATTCCATATTCCTTAGCCAATTCGGATAACGTATTATAGTCATCAGAAGATAGTTCAGTTAGAAGTAGCTCCTTCGCTTCTTGCTTCTCAGCCACCGTCAGTCCCCCTTTTGCCAAGCCCCAAAGTTTCTCTGAACTCGATCGGTTAAGACTGCTTGCGATAATGGAAATAATCTGAGCTTTATCCCCTGTAGTCAACGTGTCCTGCACTTCATTCACCTGTTGATCCGTTACATGACTAGAGTGATTAGCCCCCACATCCTTATCTTGTACTTGTACTTGGACTTGTTCCTTGTCTTTATCTTGTACTATCTCTTGGTCTTGGGTACTAACAGCGGATTGTTCAGAGGCCCCTTCTCCACCTTCCACCGCAGATGGGCTGTCATTACTAGTCACTGACTTCGATAATTCCTTGGATATTGGAGGATCTTCTTGCAAGGTACTATTCGTTGTTCCCTGTGAGCCATTGGAGTCAGAAGCCATAACACTCATGAATTTCGTTACTGTATAATCAGCTACAAACAAACCGCTAATGCCCATTACGAGGATAATGCCCATGCACCAACCGATCCATTTTAGGAATTTTCGATTCTTCATTCATTTCCGTCCTTCCATGCCGGTGCCATATATCAATCACGATCCATCCGCTACTAAAAGATAGATGATAGAAATAGCCCAGCCCTCCTTCTCTAGTGAGAAAGAGGGCTGGGCTCTGATTAGAAGTTACGTAGATCGTTAAAAATTCGATTAATGACTTTCTTAACCTCAGTTTTTACATTATTAATCGCTTTATTCTTGACTGATGTAGATGCATCTTTCACATCATTTATTGCCGTAATACTATCATTACGAGTTTTGATTACTTCTGCTAATAATTCGATTTTCTCAAAATCATCTTTTGTAGCAGCAACTTTTGTTGAGATATCTTTGAGCTCAACCTTAAGAGACTCCGTTATCTTCTTTATTTCAGCTTCTGGATCCACAATGCCATCCTCATTAACGATTGTAATCTCTTGCTTGAAGATCACCTTATTACCACCAAAATAGTTACTAAGTGTTGCCTGTATAACGACCGTTCCCTCCAATACTTTCTTGGATATCGTAACTTTCCCATTTGAGTCAACTTTAACATCCTTACTGCCAGATACTTTCTTCCATTTCAAGTTAGATGAAGGAAGCTGTACGCCAAGCACCGTCAAACCATACACATGCTGGCGGCCTCCATCCGTGATCTTCACGGTTGCTTCGGCACTGGATCGAATATAGGCAGTCGTCAATGCTTTGGTGGCCGACTCATCATATTTCAGTTTAGACTTGAATTTAAGAACCATGGAAGCCATATCTGTCGGCTGAACACCAAGATTATACAGGGACTCACTTAACGCGTAGCCTTTGGTATCAGATAAGACGGAAGCTAATGCTTCACTTCTGACTGCCGTGAACCCATTCTTATTCTTTAATAACGTAGCAAATTCCTTAGCATCCATAGCTTCCATACGAGCAAGCAACGTTCCTTCAACTCCAAGATTCTCGCCACCATCACCGAACATCAGAATGAGGAAGTCATCGATCGTAAGGGTCGAAGTTCCACCAGCCTGTGCAAGGGTTGCTAGTGTCGCTTGGAATTTGGGATTCGTCCGGATCGCTTCGAGCTGAGATGCCTCAGGGTCATATTGGATCGAACCCACAGCTTTTATAATTTCGAATAAACCTTTCTTCAACTCTGCTTGATTCGCAGTAGCTGGAAGTTTAGCTGCAATCGGCTTCCATATCGAATCGATCAACGTAATATCCTTAGTGACACTAAGTCCCGTTATCTCGTCCCGAAGCCTACGAACATCCCTTACATCCGCAGTCCCGCCTGCAACAAGCGCGGTATTCAGACGATTCATCCGTTCTAGGAATTGCTCCACCGGGAAGACATTTTCTTCTGTTGCTTCTGCTGTTAACGTCACTTCTTTCTCAAAAATAACTTTAGCAGATTGCCCATTCACCAGTTTAGCCTGAATAACGGCCGAAGCGTTAGTCACACCTTTCCGAATTGTAACTGAACCATTCGCCAGTACCGTCACATCTTCACTACCCGATACCTTGCTCCAAGTCAGTACAGCAGCCGGAACGTCTATTCCGAATACCTTCAAGCTGTAATCATGCTGACGACCGTCTTCACTTACCTTTTCCGTTGCAGTAGCTGCTGCACGAATATAGGCAATCGTCAAAGCGTAATTGGCAGGCGTATAATGTGGTAACTTCTTCTGCAAGCCCAGCAGGGTTAATCCAAGTTCTTGAGGTGTAACGCCTAGCGAGCTTAGAATAGCACTCAGCTTGTAGCCTTCAGTATCACGAAGTAGCGCCTCCATCGCTTGCAGTTTCAAAGCTGCCATTGCCTGCTTATTACCGAGCAAGTTAAGCAACTCCGCAGAGCTCATACCCGCTAGCTTATTCCGAACGATTCCCTCAATACCTAAGTGGGCATCCCCGTCACCGAACATAAACACTAGAAAGTCATCTATGACTAAATTAGAATTGCCACTTGCTGCTGCGATCGTCTTCAGTGTCGCTCGGTATTCAGGATTCGTCCGAATCTCCTCGAGCTCTGTCGCTTTAGGGTCATACTGGATCGATCCGACAGCCTTAATTAACTTAAAGAAGCTCGCCTTCAGCTCCGTTTTGTCTACAGAAGCTGGAAGTTTAATCGCTATTCTATTCCATACTGGGTCAATCAACGCTTGATCTGCGACAACGTCGAGTCCTATCATTTCATCACGCAAACTCTGAACATCCTTAAGATCATTTGGATCTCCCGCTCGCAGCGCCGTATACAGCTTATTCATCCGTTGAAGAAACTGCTCCGCTGGGAACTGTGTCTCTTCTTCTTGAGTAACTGCAGTTAAAGTCACTTCTTTCTGAAAAATAACTTTAGCCGCGCCTCCGTATGGATTCATCATCTTCGCTTGGATCACAGCCGAGGCACGATTAACCCCCACTGGGATGCTCACAACTCCAGCGGGAGTTACCGTTACATCTTTGCTTCCGGAGACCTTACTCCACTGCAACACAATACCCGGAATATCTACGTTGGAGACCTTTAGGCTATACGTATGTTTAAGCCCGTCCTCACTTATCGTAGCTGTTTCTTTCGTAACTGTGCGCAGATAGGCAATAGTCATGGCATTAATCGCCGGCTCATCCTTTTTCAATGTCACTTGGAAGCCTAGAATCATCGATCTGATATCCTGCGGTGTAATATTTAATTTACTAAAGATTGAGCTGATCTTGTAGGCATCTGTTGCACTTAGCAGCTTATCCGTTGATTGAAGGAGTATCTCATTAATCCCTTGTTTATTACCTAGTAAGCTTACTAAATCCATCAACGACATCTTTTGGATCTCACTGCTTATAGTCCCTTCCACACCCTTTCGGCTGCCGCCATCACCGAACATAAACACGAGAAGATCAACGATATTGACCGTCTCACCTGTGCCAGCTGCAGCTGCGATCGCGTTAAGCGTTGTGCGGAATTCAGGATTCGTACGAATCGCTTCCAGTTCTGTCGCCCCAGAGTCATAACGTATTGATCCTATAGCTTTGACGAGACGGAATAAGTTGACCTTGAGCTCGGCTTGATTGACAGACTCCGGAAGTTTCAAGCTTATTTTATTCCAGATGGGATCGATCAGTTTCAGGTTAGTGGATTCATCGAGCCCATTGATTTCATCCCGTAGATTTCTTACATCCTGCACATCTGACGGATCACCCGCTGCGAGTGCAGCATTTAGCGCATTCATACGCTCTAAGAAAACACTCGATGGTAGATCTGCTCGCACGGCGTTTAGCTCCGCTTCCGTATTCTCCTCAATGGGAACACTTGGAGGTAATACGGATTCGGCAGATTCCAATCTATCCTTAAGCTCTTCATAAACGGCTGGTGGTAGTTGCGACTGTGCGGCGTTCAGCTCATTCATAAGCTCCAAGAAAATACCTGGTTGTAGCTCTGTTTTTGCAGCCTCCAGCCTACTCTTAAAATCTAAATACACACTTGGCGGCAACTTTGATTCCGCGGCATTCAGTTCGTTCATAAGCTGCTCGAATAAGCCCGGTGGTAACCCCGAATCCGCGGCACTAGCCACATGAACTAAGCCCAACTTTTGTGCCAAACCCTTCTCACTAAGGGGCATTCCTCCAAGTGATGCTGTAAGCATAGATACGGTAAGAGCAGATATGGTCATTTTTTTACTAAACGTCATGAATTTCACCTCTATCATAGATTTGGGTCTTACTATTAAAGGATGGGCATTGGCTGTTTCACGCCTTGATTGAGGCTTGGCCGACCCACCGAATAATAAATGAAATCAGTGCCTAGTAAATGCTCTTCATTAAAAACATTGCGTCCATCAATTAGAATCGGTCTCTTCAGTACCGATTGCAATTGTCCGAGATCAACCTCAGCAAATTCATCCCACTCTGTGAGTAAACATAGGGCATCTGCGCCTCGTGCCGTCTCCATCGC
The DNA here is from genome assembly GCF_050433705.1 of Paenibacillus sp. DS2015. Lineage (NCBI taxonomy): Bacteria > Bacillati > Bacillota > Bacilli > Caryophanales > Paenibacillaceae > Paenibacillus > Paenibacillus sp. DS2015. Next base: position 28,890 of record NZ_JBNPWS010000005.1, read on the forward strand.
TTCATTACACCATTCAACGCCATCCTTCCCGAATAAAGCGCGGAAGTTGTCCATCGCAATCGGGTCATAGGCTTTTACCTTCACCCCGTTATCAACCAAATGCTGAATGATCTCCAAAGCAGGAGAATCACGTACGTCATCGGTATTCGGCTTAAATGCCAATCCCCACACGGCGACCGTCTTTCCTTGCAAATCACCCTCAAAGATCGTCTCTAACTTCCGAATTACATTAAAACGCTGATCGCGATTCACCTCAACAACGGAACGCAGTAACTTGAACTCGTAATCAACATTCCCAGCAATTTGAATCAATGCACTTGTGTCCTTCGGAAAGCAAGAACCTCCATAGCCGATCCCAGCTTTCAGAAAAGAGGGACCAATTCGCTTGTCATATCCCATTCCCTCCGCAACCTTCGTTACGTCCGCACCGACCTTCTCACAGATATTAGCAATCTCGTTAATGAATGAAATCTTCGTGGCTAGAAATGCGTTAGAAGCATACTTAATCATTTCTGCACTCCGAATATCCGTCACAACGATTTGATCGGTCAGTGGTTTATGCAACGCAGTCATCGTAGCTGCTGCACTTTCGGATTCAGCTCCAATAATAATGCGATCGGGTTGGAGTGTATCTTGAATCGCTGAGCCTTCTCGCAAAAACTCGGGTAATGAAATGCTGTCAAAAGGATGATTCGTGCGGGTTCGTATCAATTGTCCAAGTCGTTCATTCGTTCCGACAGGCACAGTGCTTTTCACAGCAATGATCTTGTAACCATTCATCGCTTGCGCGATCTCAAGTGCAGCTTCATCAATATAATCAAGATTCGCCTCGCCACTTGGCAATGGTGGTGTTCCAACGGCTAGGATGACAATATCCGATTGTGTCACGGCACTAGGTAAATCCGTTGTAAAGGAAAGTCTGCCCTTCGTGCGATTTGCCGTAGCCAATTCCTGTAGTCCTGGCTCATAGATGGGAATCCCACCAGCGTTCAACATGTCAATCTTACGAGGGTCCTTATCCACGCAGATGACCTGATTGCCAAGCTCCGCATAACAAATGCCTGATACGAGCCCGACATAACCGGTTCCAATGACCGTAATATTCATTCTTATCGCTCCTTCATTAAGTTCGTTCATTTATACCGTGCACAATTGCATAATCTCGTTCCAATCATAGGCAAGCCGGACGATATCTTCTTCGATCAGCTCCGATCCCGTCTGTACCTCGATGATGTCCATTTCTATTTCCGCCCTTAGGCTGTGCTTGCTGTCCTTGGAAATGACCAAGACATCACCTGAATTTACGATAAAATGCCTACCGTTCAGCACCATTTCCCCGCGGCCGGACACAACCGTCCATACCTCATCCCGAAGCAAATGATATTGGTAGCTTAAATTTTGCCCTGAGGCGACACAGATTCGTTTGGTTAACACTTCTTTGCCATCTGGATATTTCAAATAATCGAGCACCCGATAACGTCCCCAGCGGCGCTCTTCATACATAGGTCTCTGATCCGAATGCTTCATCACTTCTTTAATCATCGGACTTGATGCCTTGTCCGACACCAGAATGCCATCCGGACTCGCAGCCACGATGACGTTAGATAAATTAAGTAGCGTAATCGGAATATCGAGTTCATTAATGACATGTGTATTCTGGGAGTCGCCAGCAATGATGCCTTTGCCGATTAGTGAAGTTTCGATCTCCTCGGTAAGTGTGTTCCACGTTCCAAGATCCTTCCATTCACCCTCATAAGGTAGTGCCACAATATGCTTGGCTTTCTCCACTATTTCATAGTCGAAGCTATTCTTCGGCATCCGGTGATAATATCTGGACATCTCGTCGTAGTGGATTGGGTAATCATTCGCAATCAATATATTAATGAGAAAATCGAGCTTAAACGCAAAAACACCGCAGTTCCAAAGCGCAGCCTGTTCGATCATGGCTACCGCCTCTTCCTCGCGGGGTTTCTCTCTGAAGCTATGAACGGTTACATAAGGATCATCCACCTTCGTACCGATGTTTGGAACAATGTAACCATATTTCTCAGAAGGATAAGTCGGTTTCACACCCATAAGTGCCAAGTCCGCACCCGATTCATTTAGAATCCCATCAAGCTCCTTACTCTTATGGAAGAACGATTCATCAACATACGGATCGACAGGCATCACGACGATCGTCTCATTTAAGCTAACGCCCTGTATCGAATATAGATAGGTAGCCGCTAGCGCGATAGCTGGAAAGGTGTCTCTTCTTTCCGGTTCCACGATGATTTCAATCTCGTTCCCTAACTGGCTCTGAATCATTTCGACCTGAGGTTTACTGGTTGCGATATAAGCATGTTCCCCGAGGCCAGCTTTGGAAATTTGCCCCCATACCCGCTGTACCATCGACTCCCGCTCGCCCTCATTACTTTTCAATACCTTCAAAAACTGCTTGGAGCGCGACTCGTTCGACAATGGCCACAACCGCTTACCCGATCCCCCTGAAAGAAGAACAATTTTCATGATGAACCCTCCTAAAGTTTTGTATAATGATTTACTTCTTGAGTTAGCTCCTTACAAAACTCACTTCGGAAGCATATACTTAAGTTTTGTATAATGATTTACTTCTTGAGTTAGCTTCTTACAAAAATCACTTCGAAAGCATATGCTTAAGCTTTAAATCAGTGCTCTAAAAATATAATGTGTTGATAATTGGCCGCTACTTGGATGGATTGTCCTTCCGATCGCTGTTGCCCCCAATTTTTTTTGAATTATACCGCTATTTGCGGTGAAAATTCTGGGGCAGCATATGCTTACGAAGTAGCTTTCCAAGGAAAGCTTTTAGGCGAACGCTTCGCTTCTACACGACAATTCCATCCCCTCCGCTACGATCAGCATAGAATTGTCAGCAAGCACTGATTGTGACTTCATAGACTACTTCGGAAGCATACGCCAGAAGCCGTTAAATACTCATAAAAGAACTATTTATACGAATTTCAATGCAGAAAACGAATGCATCGACCTCAAGTATGAAAAAACGGCCGATTAGCAAGTTAATAAAGGATCTCGTGTCCGCTTATTACAAACATAGTCTGACTGCCAACCTCCATTACTACGGGCTTGAGCCGTAAAACTGGCTCTTAACCGTTCTAGACCAATATCAGTGCAAAAAAACCGATCATGCAGATATTAGCGGAGAGGGCGGAATTGTCCTGGAGAAGCGTAGCGTTCGCCTTTGCGCTCGGATTTCTACCGCCATAAGCGGTATATAATCAAGAAATCTGAGGGCAACAGCGATTGGAAGGATAATCCGTCCGCGTAGCGGTCATCTACATGCTCCTCTTTTTCACATACTCAATGCGTAGAATTCACCTTACGAAACACCGCATCCTGATATATCTTCGACACAAGGTTAGCCCCTAGAGGTGTAGGTTGCATCGGATTTGGTTGGCTCTGTTGGTTCGGTTGGTTCGGTTGGTTCGGTTGGTTCGGTTGGTTCGGTTGGTTCGGTTGATTTGTTTGGTTCGTTTGGTTACTCACAACAAGTTGTGCGGATTTAATTCCGCTGGTCCACGTGTAAAAGTAGTTGGAGTTTTTGCCGTACGAATTATCCAGCAGCGTGTTAGGCTTATCCATCAAGCACGATAAAATATGTCCATGTAGCCGTGAAGTCTGCACACTGTGATATCCACTGAAACGTTTGACCGCTTTGCCCACCAGATAATCCGTGTATTTGCCCCAAATGGCTTGCATCGGAAGAGGCCCACTGCCTTTTCTCATGATACGAACGATTAGATTAATCGACTTTTTCTCGAATCGATTATACAGGGATGTCCAATCCAAATAATCACCGCGGCCCGTCAATTCCAACTGTTCTTGCTCGCTCGTCTTCTCGATATCTGTACGGAAGAAATACAGTTGATCCTTAGCTGGGTTACTCTTCGCCACAATAGGCCACAGTTGGTGCGCCATGTCTGGTGATAAATAGACGCTACACTCATGGAATTTCTCGGATGCATTATCGTAGGATAAGGTGTCTCGAACATAGAGGTGGACGTCCTTATGCTTGTTGAACACATCAGCCGTTCGATCGAATTCAGAATCTTTAGAATAAAAGATGGTCTGAGGTAAGATCACGATCCGGTTGTCTGGATAGTCGGTAATGACTTTCTCGCGTAGCTTTTGATGTACGGGATAGAGGTCTCCGAAATTCCCTCCACCGTGGAGAACAATAATGTGATCTTTCGGTATCTTCAACTTTTCCGGAAAATCTAAAACGCTATAACGTGCTTCAACGTGGATATTATAGTCCTTGAAGAATGCCTCCGTGCCTTTCATGATCAGAAGATCGCCGCCGTTGCTATGAACGGGATAATCAATATAGTAAATTCGCGAACCCTGCGGGATCACACTCAGAATCTTACCGAGCTGTTTTTTTAGTCCGTCCATTGGGTGAACGTTGAATTCCATTGACATGTTAGCGCGCTCCTTTACGTTTTATTGTGTCTTTAATGCGCTCTAGCAGAAAGCGGAAATCATTGCTGTCGAACAATATCCCTCTCAGTTTTACCTGGAAGACTATTCGCATTGCCGCCATCGTAACAACTAACCGGATCACTGCACCAATTAATAACGCAAGTGCAATACCATTCAGCCCGTACAACGGGGTGAACACGAAGAATAACCCAATCGTGGCCGCAAGTGCGATAAGTTGCCTAACCAACACAAGTTCGGGTCGTCCCATCGCATTAAATGCGGATGCTAGTATCCATGAGCCCCCACCGAGAATGCACTCAATGGACAGCAGATAAAAGGCTCCGCTCGCCTCAAGGAAAGGCGATCCGAACAGGATCCCCATCAGGTACCGGCCCACGAACATACTAGGTATGACGACAATGGTCATTAGAATCATAGACAATCGAAAGGCCCTACCGACCGTTGCGATAATCTTGTCCTTATCCATACCGGTAACCTTCGGAAAGATAACATTCGTAATGGCCGTCTGCACGACATTAAAGACACGAGATAAGGCGTAGACGACCGTATATAAGCCTAAGTCTCTTGCTGTCAGCATCGAGAGGATGATAATTTTATCGAATTGGGAATATAACGTCCCTAATAACTCAACCCCGAATACTTTAGTGCCGTACCCGAACAGTGCCTTGGCAGCCAGTCGATCTCCAAAGCCTTTGAACCAATCCATTCGTAGAGCATCCCTGATACTGTACAAAGACCATGAAATGACCAGCACACTCGTCATGAGGAAGACCCAGGAAGCTGAATGAATACTTAAATTTCCGACAGACCAGAGGACAAGAAGTCCAACCAGATTAAGTAATGGAAAATATAAGCGCACTCCGTTGTATACGTTGAATTTACCCGTGCTCTGAGCTAGCGCCGAGATTAAGTTGACCGCTAGTAAAATAGGTAGCATGAGTACGGTATACCACCTTGCGATCTGGATCACGGCATCTGGATAATTGCCTAGCCACGCTGGAAGCCAGATCCAGGCAACAATGCCGACGACGATACTGACCGGAATCTGAAATAGGAAGCCCAATCTAACGTAATCGGCTCCGTTCCCTTTGTTCTGCTTCATATTATAAATAAGCGAGGTAGGTAGTCCGAACCCAACAAGCCCTGCGAGCAGCGTTGGCCAAAAAAGGATGGCCGAGAACTCCCCTTTGCCGACAACCCCGAACATACGCGCCGTCACAATCGAGGTCAGCGTACTGATGACCATGACCAAGAAATTAGTCGCGCTCGTGCGAAGAATCGTTTGCAGAAGTCCATTTCCCTTCCATGCTTTCTGAAACGCCAGTTGTGCCATAACTTATGTTCAACCCCTACTGTTGTAGCGCAGGATACCCATAAGCGATCCATTGCGGTAACAAATTTTCATGACCTGCCGGATAAATGTCTTGAAGTGGAAGATTGAGAACAATGATGACACAATCGCCATCCCCATTCGAATCGTATGCTTTACGACCACTAACAGGCTTCGATCCTGACGTTTCACCGCATCGCTTACCCCTTGCCAGAACATTCTTTTCAAGAACCATGTCTTCGTCGTTCGTTCCTTGGCAATTTTGTGCTGTACTGACGCATACGGTGTGTAATACACCTTATAACTCTCGCGAAGCCTCGCAATCAACTCACTCTCCTCACTAGACAGCAAGTTGTTGCCGACCCGTCCTAAATCCTCACGAAATGGCTTAATATGATCAAAAATACTTGTCCGAAATGCCACATTCGCACCATATGGAATGGATGGAGACGGCATTTCCTGCACTTCATTCGAATAATCGAGAATAGTGAATACAGAGCGATATTCCCTCGGGATCCAGTCAGGCTCCTGACTCTCCCAGATTGGATCAATCCGGCCTCCGACACAGCCAATGGCTGGATCACTCTCGAATACGTCCACTATATGTTGTACCCACAGGTGCGAGGCTAGCGCATCATCATCCAGAAACAGAATGTATTCGCCTTTCGCTTCCTTAATGGCCCGATTACGGGCAACCGATAGTCCAAGCTTTTGTTCGAGAACGTAACGTATTCTTGAACCGTGGTAACGACGCAAGCCATACACGACTTCAGCCGTATGATCTGTAGACCGATTGTCGATGACGACAATTTCAATTTCTTTCTTATCAAAACTTTGAGCAAGTATACTTTCAATAGCCTCGCCCGTATCCTTTGCACGGTTATGCGTACATATCGCTACTGTTACCTTCATCGTTCATCCCCATCCTTGATAAACGTTTTTGACCTTTTGCGCGATTGCGCTCCATTCCAGTTCCTTCAGCACCTCGTCATACTTTGGTTCTATTCGTTCTTTTTTCACGTTTAACGAAGCCTTCATGGCATTACTCAGCCCGTACACACTCGTTGGATCATAGCGGACAACCATGTTTTCCTTGAAATACTCATCAATGAAATCATTGTCCGGCATGACGATCAATTTCTGGAACGACAGCCCAAGAATCGCTGAGCCCGAGGTCGTAATTTCCTTATAGGGCATGACCATGACATCCACCGCGCTGATCAGATCCGCAACCTCTTCATTCGGAATGAAGCGGATATCTAGAATGATATTCTCCATGTCCTTCACCTGCTTCAAATAGGAGGCCATTTCGCTGTCCGCTTTGCCAGCTATAATCAGGAAGGTGTCCTTCGTCTTGACCGCATTAAAGGCCTCAATTAAATCCTCGACACCTTTATATGCTAGGATCGCACCGAGAAATAAGTAGACATCTGCGCTCTCATGGATATGATATTGCTGCCGGAAATCTATTCCCTGCGACTTATACACACCCACATAATGACCATGCTTCACTACGAATACTTTGTTTTCCGGTACTTTAAACTCTTTCATCACTTTCGACTTGATAGACTCAGAGGCAACGATCAGTTTGCTACTAAAGCGACATATAATCGTTCGCATGAACCGCTCCATCCGCGGGTATTTCACATGATGGGGGTACAGATTATGAATCGTCCACACCAACTGTATATTCCGCAGCTTCAAATAGAGCATCGTACAGATCAAGATGAACGACTTCACGATAAACAACAGTGGGTTCCGATTCTGATAAGCGTGGTGAATCCAGTGAATATGGACAATATCCCCTGATTTCGCTTGACCCACCTGTAACATCAACTTGCCATGCTTCAAATCCCTAATGTCCATTCCTTCTTCACATAGCGAATTCGTTAATAAATCATTATAGAAATTCATCTTACTCGATTTCGGCCACATCCATACTTTCATTGCATTACTCTCCCTAGCCTTGCTCGAATCAATTCCACCGGACATCCCTTTTAATCACCTTAGCCGGTATCCCTCCTACAAGGGTATAGGGTTCTACATCCTTCGTTACGACAGAACCAGCAGCAACAACAGCTCCTTTACCGATCGTAACTCCTTTGAGAATCGTAGATTTACAGCCGATCCACACCTCATCCCCTATGAAGATGGGCTGCGTCGACACTGTACCTACGATATGATGATAATCTGTGTCTGTAATGACCACGTCCCATGAGATCGCGCAGTCATTACCAATCTTAACCGAGGCCTTGGACATAATTTCTGTCCGCCGATTGATGTAAGTACGGTTACCAATCACAATTTCAGCCCCTGGCTGATCCAGATAGAAATTCACTTTGTCATAAAGCATGACCTTGTCGCCAATGATTAGCTTCGTGTTGTTACATTTCGAAATGATATGAGAACCGGATACTTGAAGTCTCGAACCACTTTTTGTTGTTCTGAACGCAAACAAGATGCCCCTTAGTATTCGGTTTGCTTTTTTGATGACGACCTTTACATGACTTACGCCCAAGCGAAGTCCTCCTTCTATATAGATTGAACTAAAGATGAACCCTCATATTCCTGATCTCATCTCAATCTATCTGGCATAACTCGCACAGATCCCACTGCTTTATCAAATTCAGTTGTATCTGCGAATCCATTCATTCGGAACACTGATCTCGCGAATCACCTTCGCAGGTGTCCCCCCGGCCAACGTATTCGCTGGAATGTTACGCGTAACGACACTGCCTGCCGCAATCACCGCATTGTGTCCGATCGTTACACCAGGCAAGATTAGTACACCTCTACCAATCCAGACATTATCTGAAATAACGATGTCCTGACTACGGGTACGATCCTCTACATCTACGGGATGAAAGTTCGTATCCATCATGTTAACCATAGGGCCTATAATCGTATTACTACCGATCCGAATCGATTTCGTACAGCCGATATCTAAGCCATAGTTAAAGAATACGTTATCTCCCACGGTCAGCTTGGCCTGCTTATCGACAGAAATAGATGAAGGAAAGGGCTTCGCGTGAAAAGAAACATTCCGCCCTATCGTGATTTCACCTTTATTCTTCAGATTTAATTTACCTGAGATTCGACCCAATCGACCGACTGAATTGGTCTTCAGCGGCAGGATGATGGCTCCCTTCAGAACAGCCAACAGTTTGCTAACGCTTAATTGATGGATTGAGATACTCATGTCAACCTCCCACCACTTCCGACTGTAACTTCTGCGTCAGTAATACATGATAGGTGTGTTCTACCTTTCGAGCGATCGTACTCATGGTGAAGTCATTCATTACGCTCGTATACCCTCGGGTGGATAGTTCCTGATGGTCGACCGCTTGGTCGTAGACCCGTTGAATCGTCTGAAACAATTCGTCCACATCCCCATCTTTCACAATAAATCCGCCTCCGGTCTGATGAATAATTTCGGGTGCTCCACCGGAGTCTGATACGATAACAGGTGTTTGCACGAGTAACGATTCAATAATGACTCTTCCAAATGGCTCATTTAATGAGAAGTTAATCGTTAGATCGCATTCTTTCATCAGGTCTAGTGGTTTCTTACTATATCCATAGAAGATGATATTATCTTCTAATCCATAATCATTGACCTTCTGGACCATGTCGTTGAGATATCCCTCTGACCCGTCGACGGAGGTGTCTCCTACAATCAGCAACTTCCAGTTATACTTTTTGTTATCAGCCAATTTCTTCACAGCTTCGATAATCAGATGATATCTCTTCCATTCTACGATACGTCCAAATGTACCAATCACGAGCGTATCGTCCTCCATAAAACTCCGGCTCTTCATCGTTAAAGCCAGCTCTGGATCAACGCCGTTATAAATAACGGTCTTATTACTACCTTGAATTGAATTTGCGACAAAGTCCGAGATACAGATAACCTGGTCAAAAAATCGCGGTAGCACATGGTTGAACATGCGTAAATGGGTATAATCGCGATGATGCCAGACCAATTTGCATTGGGTTAGATATTTGAGTGGTGCCGTATACCATGGCGCTCTCCAGCCATTGGCATGAATTATATCAATATGGTTCTTGTTCACAAATGCCTTAATACGAAATACGGTCTCCAGATAGCCGAAGCCTAACTTCTTCTTAATGCTATTCAGCCGAAGCGGAAAGTGCTCGTACTCTGTTCTGATTTCATTTAAATACTCCGCATTGTCGGGACTCAATAAGAAAATCCGATATTGTGACGTGTCCAAATAATTGATCAAGTGAATCAGACTTTGTTCGGCACCTCCCTTCTTATCCGCATGGGTCACAAACAAAACATTGGTTTTCTCTTTATCCATTCACAGCACCTGCTTCATTTGAACACTGGGATTCAACGAATTTATGTAACCTTTTAAGACCTTTTTATGATTGTAATGCGTCCGTATGAAATGCTGCGATGATTCTAGCAGCGCTTGAGCCTCCAATGGATGATCGAACAACCGCTTGATGCAGTTGTAGAATTCATTCGGATCATCGGCAACCAAGATTTGCTTATTATGAACAAGCCCCGTTCCCTCATAACCAATGGAAGTTGAAATGACCGGTAAACCATTCTGAATCGCTTCGATGGTCTTGAGTTTCACGCCGGCACCATTCTGCATCGGGTTCACGAACAGATATCCACTTTGATAGATATCCTCAAGACTCTCTGGTGTATCATGCACAACCACATTCGTCATGTCGTACGAATCGAGCCAACTTAAGCTCTGCTTCCGACTGTTTCCCGCCACAATAAACTTGTAATCCGGCTCCTTCAGCATCAATGGATGAATATGTGTCAGATACCACTCAATCGCTTCTCTATTATTGGGCATGAACAACGATCCAATAAATACGACATGCTTATTTTGAAACGTATTCGTAAGGAAGGTTTCCTTCGTCACTGGCGGAGGTAGAAACAAGCTTTTGGCATCTGGATGCTGTTTCTGGAAGATTTCATACTCTTTATTAGAGATAAATAAATACTTATCTACCTTCTGTAGCATGCCTTTCTGCAATGCCGTGAACTTGCGGCTCTCCATATAATAGTAGAGCTTGTGAATCCTATTCTTAGTACTTCTAGCCAGCGCTTTAAAGTACACCGCCTCATCGTTATGAACTCGTAAGATAACATTGTTATGTTGAATGTGAGGATTCTTTAGAATGGGGTACACATAGTCACCTTCAAGCAACACATAGTCATAATCCTGATCAATATTCACGTGTCGTAGCTCGTTCCGAGATCGAGCCTGCATCGGGATAGCGTATAACAGATCCACCAGCTTGCTTCGACGGTTACACAGCTTAATGTCTTCGACATATCCATATACCACTTTCATATCCGCCTCAGAAGGCATTTCTTTACCACATACGACGAGATGGATCTTCCATCCAAGCTCCGCCAGTACTTTGATGCGTCCCCATGTATCTACCCTGCCTCCATGATCGGCGGGATAGGGAAAATCACTGCATACAACAAGCATTTTCATTTAATAACCCCCGATCTATTGGAATGGTTCATTTCTTTCTCACCTAGAAAAAGACTGATAAAAGCAAACAACAGCCATACTTCATATTTAATCTCAAGCGCTATAAAGAGTAGTGATAATAGAACAAACATGAGCGCTATAAATAGAATTAAGTTCGATTTCACTTTCGTAATCAGGTTTTTGGCTAACAGATAGAAGAAAACAACGGAGAAGACTCCACCGAACATCACCCATTGGAAAAACCCCGATTTAACGCCAACATTTTTATCCGAACCAGAGTATTGCATCAGTTCGCCCACATTGATCTCACTTACACCGAAAACATTGTAATAGAAACGAGACATGAGACTGATTGAATAATCCAAGTAATTATCGAAATACATCAAGTATGCTCCAGTTCCTACCCCGAACGGATGATGGAATACGGTAGCAAGCGAGATAATAATCGTCCCTATCCGTGTGTAGGCTGACGTGTAGTTCTGCATATCATTATTAAAGGAATTAAGTATACCTGCTGAAAAATAGGCTATAAACAAATACATCGCCAGAATCACAACAATAAGCAGGATAAAGTTTCTCTTCTTCCTGAAATCCAGAAATTTGACCATTGTCACGACCAACGTTAGCAAGATTACGACCATAAACCCCTTGGATCCCGTCACGAATAAGTTGAATAACAAGAAACTAGAAGCATATAAAATAGATAAAGTCTTCGCAGCCCGTTTCAAATATTGCGTCAGGTAGACCAGAATTGCAGCGTAGACAACGACAATCGATCCGGTTGTGCTACTCTCGGAAGTGAGCATCCTCACCCTCCAATAGGGTTGGTTACCCGAATGTAAGAAGGTAAGCGCATTGGGCATACTGATTAATTCCACAATCATAATCACGATCATCAGCGTCACTGCAGCAAAAAAGCAGCTGTACAGCAACTTGTAACTTTGAATCTTCGAGAACACGAGTTGCATATGTCTGACATAGAGCAGGATGACAACAAAATAAATTAATACCTTAATCGCCTTACCAAGCAGGTTCTCAGACCCGAAACTGTAGTTACTCTGCATAAACTGCACTAGAATGTAGGCCATGCTGACAAAACTTAGATAAATAATAAAAGCACACAAGTACTTTTGAAGTTTCGTAACATACATCAACTTCTTATGTTTAGAGAGCATCGCAATCTCGCAGAATACAAAAATAGGAAATAGCAATATAATGGGTGTTCTGCCTATCTCACCGATCATATTAACAAGTGGGAAATCCTGATAAACCGTCATTATCAGCAAAATAATGAGATAAATCGCTAAAAATAACTGACCTTTGCTCAGCTTCTCAGTTAATTCATCCTGCTTAGTATGCTGGCTCTGTAAGCTTCCGTTCATCATCTCTTTCATCCCCGTGAAACTAGACATATTTGTTGACAGTTACTGAATATTGATCGCCTTGCTTTTTCAAAGCATCTACATATAACCGCTCGATTTGTTTGTTCATCTTATCCGAATGAAATTTCTCGTAAAAGATCTTCTCACCCGTCTCTCCCATCATTTCTAGCTCGTTTTTGCTTAGCCCTTGAATGATGTTCACCAGCTCTTCCTTATGGTCAAAATCAAAGATATACCCGTTCACACCAGACTGGATAATTTCCGGAAGTGCACCGCGATTACTTGCAATGACGGGCTTCTTATTCCGCAACGCCTCAATCGCAACGATTCCGAACCCTTCCCAGCGCGATGGCACGATAACGGCGTCACATGCTTTCATATAACGATCAATCTCCGAATTGTCCACCCAGCCGATCTTAACTGCATTACTAGGATAATCGAATTCAGATTCCTTCAATACGGTATCGCCTACCAAATACAACGTGACGTCTGTGAAGCGATGCTCATTAAATACTTCAAGCAGTAGATCAAACCCCTTTTGCCTGTCAAAGCGTCCAACATAGAGCAGATTGATCTTGTCCTTGTCTACAACAAAAGGTAATGAATTCGAAGGTTGCTGCGCATCTGATACCCCGTTATATACGACCACTGATTTCTTAGAAGACAAGCCGTAATTCATCGACATCTGATATTCATGCTGTGAAATATTAATGATGTAATCTGTCCGAAGTGACAGCAACTTCTCTACCCCAGCGAACACCCTTTTTTTCCACGATTGTGTATCCATAAGAAAAGCCCACCCATGCGCACAGTAGATCACAATAGGACGTTTCCTTTTGAAAAAAAACAACGTTCGCAGGAAAAACCCTGCGAACGTGCCATGGACATGAACGATATCTGGATTAACCTGTTTAATCATTCTTCGAATCGACTGCATCGCTTTGAGGAAATATTTTGGGCTTCGCTTATATGGGTATAAGTGTAATCGATCCGGACTGATCGAGAGTGAATCCACGCTGGAGTTCTGCTCCGATGCCATGAGATACACATCATGGTTGTCCGATTGGTACTTCAACACTTCATTAAGGTGGGTTTCAATCCCGCCTTTTGTAAATTCTGAGATATGAAGGACTCTTGCCATTTCTCTCCCCTCCATTTCTTAGTTAAAATGCATCTTGGGAGCCGACCATGGCTTTCATCGTACGAAATATTATTTTGATGTCGAACCAAATGCATCTTTTCTCAATATAAGTAATATCGAGTTCAACCATTTCTTTGAAGCAAAGATTGTTTCTACCACTTACCTGCCATAACCCTGTGCAACCTGGGATCACAGCCAAACGCTTCTTATCATGAGACGTATATTCTGCAACTTCTCTCGTAAGAGGGGGTCTCGGACCTACCAAGGACATTTCACCTCTAAGTACGTTAATCAATTGTGGAAGCTCGTCAATACTCGTTCTGCGAATGAATCTTCCGACCTTCGTCACCCGTGGATCATCTTTCATCTTGAACATAGCACCGCTAATTTCATTCTGATCGAGAAGATCTTTTAACTTGGACTCGGCATCCGTATACATTGAGCGAAGTTTGTACATCCGAAATAATCTCTCGTTCTTACCTACCCTCGTCTGATAGAAGAAAATAGAGCCGGATGGGTCCTCCCATTTGATCAAGATAGCGATCAAGGCAAGCAGTGGGCTTAATAGAATTAAACCTACGAATGAGCCGATGATATCGATCGCACGTTTGAGCATCGAATATAGCGTAATACCTTCTTGTTGAGCCCTCGTATGCGAGTAATAATTCGTAACACCTAGAATCGCTTCATCCCGATATTGTGGAGATGTCATCTCGATCAGTCCCTTCTACTTTATTAATTGTTTACCAAGTTCACGCTCCATAACTTCCTGAAGCCCCGATAACAGTTCGTGCCTAAGTTCATTATTTCGAAGTGCAAAATCAATCGTAGTCATAATAAAACCAAGCTTCTCTCCTACATCGTAACGTGTGCCTTGGAAATCAAAGGCGTACACACCTTTATCCTCATTTAGCCTTTGAATCGCATCCGTAAGTTGAATTTCTCCGCCTGCGCCAAGCTCGTGTCTTCCTAAATATTCAAAGATATCAGGGGTAAGAACGTAACGACCCATAATAGCCAGATTGGAAGGTGCTTGTCCTTTCGGGGGTTTCTCTACGAACCGATTAACCTGATACAGGTTCTCTGTTCTCTCACCCGGATCTACAATTCCGTACCGATGCGTCTGATCCACACCTACGGTCTGAACGCCAATGACCGATCGCCCGGTACGTTCATACTGCTCGATGAGTTGTCTAGTGCAGGGTACTTCAGCTTCCACGATATCGTCCCCAAGAAGAACGGCGAATGGCTCGTTGCCAATGAAATTACGTGCGCACCATACCGCATGTCCAAGTCCCTTGGCCTCTTTTTGTCTTATATAATGAAGATTCACATTGGATGACTTTCTAACCTTTTCAAGGATGTCGAGTTTTCCTTTTTCCTCTAAAATGTGTTCGAGCTCGAAGGCGATGTCAAAGTGATCTTCAATCGCGCGTTTACCTTTACCCGTTACGACAATGATGTCTTCAACACCCGATTCAATAGCTTCTTCCACGATGTATTGGATGGTAGGTTTATCGACAATGGGAAGCATCTCTTTTGGCATTGCTTTTGTTGCTGGCAAGAAACGAGTGCCTAGTCCTGCAGCGGGGATAATGGCTTTGGTTACTTTTTTCATGTACGATTTCACCCTATCCTATTATTTTTTTGGTATTGTACAAGGGCATTGAACCCTTCCTCACATCACACCCTTGACGACGAACGTCTAAGGTCGGCTGACCCACAGCATGATCGAGTGCCTCCGGTGTTAGAGGTGCAGGAGACATTACCTTCCTATTCAATCCACGTATGACAATATGGTGCTAGTCGTCGTTTCTTTCGCCGTAGTAATAGTTATAGGAATCTGAATGTTTACGATTAATGTTATTTAGGACGACGCCGATCAGCCTCGCATTCACATGCTCAAGTGACGCCTTCGCTTTGAGTGCCACTTCTTTCTTTACTTTTCCCGAGTCTATGACGAGTACAACGCCATCACTTTGGGTGGCTACAATTTGTGCATCTGTGACAGACAAGATCGGTGGCGTATCAATGATGATCACATCAAACATTTCCCTAGTTGTCGCAAGCAGCGCAGCCATTTGTTTCGATGACAACAACTCTGATGGATTCGGTGGTGTTGGACCTGCATGAATAATAGATAAGTTCTCCGTATTGGACTGTTGGATAACTTCACTGAGCTCCTTCTGTTTAAACAACGCCGATGTTAAACCACTCCGGTTGGACTTTCCAAAAATATGATGCTGCGATGGTTTCCTTAAGTCTGCATCGATGAGAAGTACTCGTTTATTGGCTTGAGCGAAAGCAACGGCCATATTCGCGCTGGTGGTACTTTTCCCCTCACTCGGTTTAGATGAGGTGACCATAATGACTTGTAGCGTCTGGTCTATCGTCGAGAACTCGATGTTCGTCCGTAATATTCTATAGCCTTCCGAAATCGGTGATTTCGGATAATGCTCCGTTATAAGGTTCCATTTAGGAATCGAGTGAGACATTGTGTTCCCTCCCAACCGGTGACGTAAGCGGAGCTTTACTGCTCCGATCCGTGAAATCCGTTTCTTTAAATCTTGGAATTGAAGTGAGTACAGGAACTCCCAGTAGATTCTCAATGTCCTCTTCAGTCTTCACCGTGTCATCCAAGTAATCGAGTAGGAAGGAGATTCCTATTCCAAACATCAATGCCAACATGAAAGCAACCGCAATATTGAGCTTAGGATTGGGAGCTACTGGACCATGAAGCTCCTTAGGATCGGCTTTGTCCAAGACAGACACATTATCGACCTTCATGAGCTCAGGAATTTTTTGCTGAAACACGACGGCAACGGCGTTTGCGATATTAGCTGCCTTCTCATATGAGTTATCCCTGACGCTTATAGACATGACTTGTGTTTCATTTACAGAACTTACGTTGACCTTGCTGATGAGCTCACCATAGCTCACACCAAGCTCGGGATATTCTTTGACGACAATCTTCATCAATCGTGGTGTTTTGATAATTTCTTTGTAGGTCTTGATCAACCCAATCGTAGAGTTTATCGAACCGACGTCTATACTCGGTATTAGCGAGCTACTATCCTTGTACTGGTTGACGATTAGTTTAGCTGAAGCATCATACTGTGGTGTGATGAAGTAGTAGGAATAAATGCCGATCGATAAACAACTCACCGAAATAATCAGTGCTATTAACAACAATCTTCTCTTGACGATTAACCAGTATTGTTTCAATTCCACATTCTTTCCTCCGATACTTATTCAGTCTTTTCGCTTCGGCACAATAAATCATTCATTACGAATAATATATCAACGTTAGTTATTCAAAAAGCGACCTTGAAGATGTGATTTATCCATAGAAATAATAATTTCTATGGATAATCGTACTTTATGAATTTATAAGATACATAGTTATTCATTTCGCGAACATACAGACGCACGTTTTCATAGACGGCTCAACAGAGCATACTACTTGGTTAATGGCGGTTATTCAGCGTTTGTTACGCTGTGTCATGAAATTGTCCACCGACCCGCCTTCCATGACGCATTCCATCAAATCCTCTGACCCAGCTTCAATTCCCATCTTCTTCAGCAGTAGCGACACCAGCTCAGCCATATTAACAAGTCCGTCTCTCGACTTATAACCTGTTAATATCACAATTTCAGATAATGATCTCAATTTCTCTAATCCATCTTGATTTAATAGATAAGGGTCTTCCGATAGTATTTTCAAAAATTGCTTCAGCCTTACTCGCTTCTGCTCCTGATTCGAAACATTCATCTTTGACATCCTCCATTCATCAAGTCAAGCGTTCATATTCATTGATTAATGGAACTTAACTATTTGGGTTCGATCCATGCAGGAACATTATGACATATGACAAAACTTTAACCTTTGACTATAGTATGACACAATTTTCAGCAATTCTTGAGGGAATAAAGACATGGTGTCGATTAGACATTCCTACTCATTTTCAAAATCGCTTTCGTAAGTATGTACTCCTAATTTTAGTAATAAAACACCAAATAATTACCAATTTATAGTACCCGAATTAAATATTTTCACACATTGTAACCGCTTTATTGCTTTTTTTTCGAAAATGACGTCTTCAGACTGATTCATATGTCACTATAAAAAGTAAATTCCCCTTATATAATATAGGATTTCACCTAGGTCATATTAGGGTTAAAATCTATAAATCAATAGCAAATCAGGCTCTATTTAGGCTCAAATTAACGATTTATTATCACCAAATTAGGGACTATTGGTCACCGTCCTATAAAATCAGGATATAAAAAAATATAATTCGACATATTATGCTATTTCTTGCAAAATATATTCCTGGCATAAACGAACATTTTTTTATCATGAATAACAAAAAAGACCAAATTACCCTAAAAATCCGGTTATCTTGGTCTTAAACTACTTTAATTATGTGGAAAATAGGACAGAAAACGACGTAAAACACCCTCCGAGTAGGTTGACTCTGGTTTACTGCTAAAGGGCTTATCTTCAATCACACATTGTGCATTATTCAGAAAATAATTCTCCCACGGCTCGCCCATTCGCTCACGGATCACATCATAGGCTTGACGCAACCGAAATCCTCTACGTTCTACATGATGTGCATCCGATGAAACGATATGAATGAGACCACTTCTGCATAGCGACCAAGCCGCCTTCTCGATTCGTCTACCAAAGCCACCGAGTAGGGAATGTGTGGTAACTTGTGCCCAAGCACCTCTCTCAATGAGTTCAGCCAATCGTTCCGGATGCTTCACGATCTCTGCATTCCGTTCAGGATGAGCAATAATAGGCTTTACTCTCATAATATTTAGTTCATGTAATAACTCATCCATATCTTTCGGAATCCGCGAAGAAGGTAGCTCAATCAGCACATAATGAGAATCAGCGAGCGAAAGTAACTCCTTCCTAGACCAAGCATCTAGTAAATCGTCATGCACCCGAATCTCTTGTCCCGTCGCAATCGTAAGCGGTACACCTTCCGTTACTAACCTCTCATTAATATGTCGGGCGTGTTCTACAACTTCGTCTGCCCTATTGATGTATGCCCCATTCGCATGATGCGGCGTTGCGATCATCGTTGTAATTCCCTCTAAAACTGCAGCTCTGGCCAAATCCAGCGTATCTTCCCAGCACTGAGCGCCATCGTCCACTCCAGGCAGTATATGCGTATGAATGTCTATCATTTCGGTCATCACTTCCTAGGGCGATATATTCAAGTTCACCTGAAGAGGCAAAGCTTGTGCATATTCTATCACATGAAGATTAGATAATCAGCTGTAGTGAGAATATTGACTCTCCCCTGTAGATAGAGTGGATAACTAGTGGACAAGTTTTCAAATATTCAAAATTGTTATCCACAAAATCAAAATTCGAACAAATTATTTTTGAATTATCCACAGTTTTGTCGCTAAGGCGCTATTTTTTAATAGAATGATCCTCTTCGTTCTTTGTTATAATTAGACTAATGTACGATCGTAACACAATATGTAGAGAAATTAGGTGTAGCATGCTCCAGAACAGTATTATTTTCTTCGATATCGACGGCACCCTTCTAGACCATAATAAAGAGCTTCCCC
The DNA here is from genome assembly GCF_050433705.1 of Paenibacillus sp. DS2015. Classification (NCBI taxonomy): domain Bacteria; kingdom Bacillati; phylum Bacillota; class Bacilli; order Caryophanales; family Paenibacillaceae; genus Paenibacillus; species Paenibacillus sp. DS2015. Next base: position 48,315 of record NZ_JBNPWS010000005.1, read on the forward strand.
AGTCTGCGGAACGCGCGATCTTTGATTTAAAAGAACGAGGGCACGAAGTTGCAATCGCAACAGGACGGGCACCATTTATGTTCAAGGACCTTCGTGAACAACTTGGAATTGACACCTACGTTAGCTATAACGGTCAATATGCCGTACTCCGAGGAGAGGTTGTTTATACTAATCCTTTGAATAGAGAAGCATTGCAGGCTTTGACCCAGTTAGCTCTTCTCCATGAACATGCGATGGTCTACATGGATCATGAGGATATGAAGGCGAATGTGCCAAATGATGAATTTGTAGCTAAAACAATTAACACGCTAAAAGCCGCAGTAATCCCCTCTCACGATCCTTTGTATCACAAAGGACGGGACATCTATCAATCTCTACTTATGTGCCGAGCGGAGGAGGAATCCTTCTATGAACAAATATTTAAATCTTTCGATTTCGTTAGATGGCATCAAAATGCTGTAGATGTCGTTCCAGCGGGAGGTACGAAGGCGAAGGGCATTCGCCAAATCACGGACAAGTTAGGCATCGCCCCAGAACACCAATATGCTTTTGGAGATGCGCTGAATGATATTGAAATGCTGTCGACCATTACCAATAGTGTAGCTATGGGAAATGCGATTCCCGAGGCCAAGCAAGCCGCGAAATATGTAACCAAGCCTGTGGATGAAGACGGGATCCTATACGGACTACAGATGCTCGGATTGTTATAGCTAGCACTATCGAATAGACTTAGCTATGCGTTTAGAAGATTAGGATTACAGGTGGCACCTCAACCTATGTCACCCTGTGATCAACATCCATAAGCACGTAAAAGAGCCACTGTATTCACAGCGACTCATTTATGGTTTCTCCCAAGAACTAAAAAAGAGCAGAAAGATTTCTCACCCTATTCTCTGCAATTCTCTAGCTGAAATAAATAAAAGCAGCTTTCTGTCATTTGACAGAAAAGACTGCTTTTAAATTAATGAAACCACTCATCTCTTTAAATGACGCGATATCCAGTTGGTAAAGTGCCCGTATTACGGATGATTCTGACCTGTGCTACAGTTAATCTTTGATTCGATGAAATCAATGATTCTACATCATTACCTGCAAGTAAATCATCCAAATCCCGGATACTACGATTCCCACGAAGAATTCTGAAATTCCCACGGAATCTAGTTCTCGTGAACAAGACTAAGGTAGCATTGGGATTTGTAGAGAAGAATCTGAGACTTTCAATACCGCCTAGAACGTTCTCTAGGTTACGAATCCCTAAATTACCTCTGAGAATCCGGCTATTCCCACGGAAATTCTCGTCTGAAAACACAGTAAGACGAGGAAAAACCTGAGATATACTTACATTCTGCGATTCTACCATAATGATCAACCTCCTTTCTGCATTCAATATATGATGAGCAGCAAAGAACGGTTTGGACGAAATGTAAAATCAATTCATATTGAAATTCGAATACAATCGCAAGTAAATTAAACAATTATTTACATATTATATATTTTGTAAGAAAATATACCTAATTTTGATACACAAACATGAAAATAACTTTATTAAATGATAGGGCTAAATCATGTTTTTGATAGGCGTTCAGACCCATTTGCCGGAATTCACTGTTTCGAAGCTTACAATGTGGTTATTATTAATAGATTACATAATTATTTTAGGGGGATAAGATTTTGAGAAAATGGACAGCTATGTTATTAGGGGCATTATTAGTAGTAAGTATTACAGCGTGTAGCACTGATGAGGCAAAGAGTGATAATACACCAGCCACGTCAGAAGCCAACACAACAGCAGAGACAACAACGAAAGAGGATGCAAAAGTTCCTACTGCTAAAGAACTAATCGAGAAGGTTACCGCAGCGGGTGCTGATCTCAAGAGTTTCTCCATGGACAGTACGATTGATCAGAACATGGTCATCAGCACAGGAGATCAAGAACAAGAACAAAAGGTTCACATGAAGCTGAAGAATGATATGGTTAAAGAACCTTTTGCCGTATATCAAGAAATTAACCTAACGATGCCTGGTACCGAAACGGGACAAGATATTAAACAATATATTACGGCAGATGGAATCTACTCTTCCACGGGTAACGTTTGGATGAAGCTACCTGCTGAGACTGCAGCTCCACTATTAGAACAAATGAAGTCACAAGGAAGTCCCGAACAACAAGTAGAACAATTCAATGCTATCATTGATAAAGTTGAAGTAACTGAAGAAGGTGACAACTACCTACTCAAAGCTACTGTATCTGGCCCTGATGTGAAGGAAATTGCTAAGAGTTACATGGAACAGAGCGCTGGAAGCAACCCAGAAACGGCCGCATTACTTGAGCAAATGGACATCAAAAGTATGGAAATGTCCTACTCCGTTGACAAGAAAAATTACTTCCCTGTCAATACGATTGTAAAGATGGAAATGGAAATGGAAATGGAAGGTCAAAAAGTCGGTATGGTGATGGACATGAGCAGCACAATAAACAACCATAACAGCGTTAAAGAAATTAAGGTACCTCAAGAAGCTTTAGATAGCGCCAAATAAGATTAGACATTCCAAAAACCACTGTCCCCTATGGGGCAGTGGTTTTATTTGTTTTATCTGTTATGTACTAGTTGTCTTACTGCTTCTTACTTGTTTTTTTTACTTATTTTTACTCCTTATCACTTTTTATTACAGTTTCTTTCTGCTTCTTCATGTTTCTAGATTCAATAGATTAATGAGAGGGATCTTGATGTAGAAACTCAATCTGCTGTTGTGCTGGTAGATGCTCCGGGTCACATTCCAATGCTTGTGTGAAAGCGTTAGCTGCTCTTACTTCATCTTCCGTTGCAAGATAAGCTAACCCGAGCAAATAGAATACTTCACATTCATAGACGCCATTCTCTATCACATACTCTAGTTCCCGTACTGCCTGTTCTGGATCACCCCCGAAATCCTTAGGCTTTAGAAGCAGCCTCAATCCATTGACTTGCCGTGCCAGGACAAGTTCGGAATTCAACTCTAATGCCGTAGCTACCTCACGCTCGAAGACGGGTAGCAGCGCTATCTTCTCCAGCATACTTCCGAACTCCATCAGACGCCCATAAGTCGCTGCAAGCCAAGCATGTGCCTCAGCATTACCAGGTTCGGCATCAGTGATTTGTTGGAAAAACTCACGTGCCTGCTCAAATTCATTATTCTTAAGATGTATCATTCCTATGTAAAAATTATTATGTAATGTCATCGTTAGCATCCTCCTTTATTGGTTAATACGGCTAGATTCTCACTTATGTAGGATACCTTAATTGGACGCGACATCATCTCCCCCATCCCACCCCCTTTGGTAATAGATTGAAATTTGTTCCTATTATAGCAGTAAACATAATAGGTGACTACGGTGAAAATAGTGAGATTTTGACTTGTTTTGACGAATCCAACTCTTTTCATAGAATGATATATTTCTGTTGCTGTATCCAATTTTGTAACCCGACAATGTACATTGGAATAATGTGTAAATATATAATACGAATTCATTTCTTAAAAAGGCGGTGCTAGAGGATGGGTAGAGAGTTTATAGACTTATTTGATGAATGGTCAGAAAATTATAATCAGACGGTTTCAGGTGATGACCCCGAATACAGAGAAGTTTTTGAACACTATGAGCACATTCTAGCTGAAGTGGCTTCATTATCCGCTGGTGTTGTCATTGAATTTGGCGTAGGTACAGGAAATCTGACCCAACAATTGCTTCAACGAGGACTACAAGTATATGGCATTGAGCCTTCCGAAGGGATGCGTGTTCAAATGGAGAAGCGCGATCTCCCTTGTGTCCTACTTAACGGAGATTTCCTTGACTTCCCTACCATTGAGGATAATATCGATACAATCGTTAGCACCTATGCCTTCCATCATTTAACGGATATTGAAAAAGAACAGGCTATTTCTATTTATAATAATCTCCTCGGAGAGTCTGGGAAAATTGTATTTGCAGACACCCTATTTATAGATGAGCAAGCTCGTAAGGATACTGAGGATCATGTAAGGCTACTAGGTCACAGTCATTTACTTAAAGATCTGCAAACCGAATATTACACTACACGCGGAGTGCTCAGGGACATATTCATACGTCACGGATTCTCCGTCACGTTCAAGCAGCTTAACCGCTACGTTTGGTTGATTGAGGCTTCGAGAGCACAGAAAAATAATCCCAATATCAATATGAGTACCAACGAATAAGATGCGCACCTTCCACCTCAATCTCATGGATATGGACTTAGCGCCAGTTACAAATATAGGATTCCATCTCGGACTCCATCTTCCAATATGATTTAGTGATCTAGGGATCTGGAGTCACTAACGAATAGAAAGGATTCTGCTCATGACTCTTTATAACCATGTTCATCAGCTTATTGGAAATACTCCACTCTTGGAAATCACTCACTTCGAGCTCCCCCATAGCGTGCGATTGTTTGCCAAATTGGAATTCATGAATCCTGGAGGGAGTGTGAAGGATCGATTAGGTATGCAGCTTATCGAAAGTGCTTTTAACAGTGGACAATTGCAATCAGGCGGTACGATTATTGAGCCAACTGCAGGAAATACCGGGATTGGACTAGCTATAGCCGCTATCGGTCGAGGGGTGTCCCTCATCTGCGTCGTTCCTGAGAAATTCAGTACAGAGAAGCAACAACTCATGAGAGCATTGGGAGCAACCGTAATCAATACTTCTCATGAGCAAGGAATGACTGGGGCCATTCGCAAGGCTGAGGAACTCCTCCTGGAAATTCCGGGTGCCTTCAGCCCTCGACAATTCTCTAATCCAGCCAATCCATTAACGTATTATAAGACACTCGGACCCGAGCTCTGGCGCGATTTAAAGGGTAAGATTGATATTTTTGTAGCTGGTGCTGGCTCTGGGGGCACATTTATGGGCACCTCACACTATCTAAAAGAACAGAATGCTAAGGTTAGAACAGTTATTGTGGAACCCGAAGGCTCTATCCTGGTTGGAGGTGCACCCGGATCACACAAGACTGAAGGTATTGGGGTCGAGTCGCTGGCTCCCTTTATGGACACGTCTTATTTCGACGAAATCTATACTATTCGTGACGAAGATGCCTTCAATAGAGTGAAGGAACTCACCCTACGAGAAGGGTTACTCGTGGGAAGTTCCTCTGGCGCTGCCTTTCATGCCGCACTTATCGAAGCTCAAACGGCCTCTCCAGAGAGTAATATTGTCACCATTTTTCCAGATAGTAGCGAACGCTATTTAAGTAAACAGATCTACGAAGGGGGCATCTAACATGAAACCCAGAACAAAGCTAATCCACGGCGGGATCTCTAGCGATCCTCACACCGGTGCGGTAAGTATTCCTATCTATCAGGTCAGCACTTACAAGCAGAAAGAGATCGGCGTCCACCAAGGTTATGAGTACTCCCGGACGGGTAATCCAACTAGACATGCCCTAGAAGAACTCATTAAAGATTTAGAAGAAGGCACTCGTGGCTTTGCTTTCGGTTCCGGGATGGCGGCTATCCATGCAGTTCTGACCCTATTCAACACTGGCGATCACATCATAGTGACAGATGATGTATACGGGGGAACGTACCGGATTGTCACGACAATATTGAATCGACTTGGTATTCATACCACTTTTGTGGACACAACGGATCTACACAAGGTTGCACAAGCACTACAACCGAATACGAAGGCTATCTATATCGAGACCCCCACGAACCCCTTACTCAAAGTAACGGATATTAAGCAGATCTCTACATGGGCTAAATTGCAAGATTTGCTAGTGATTGTCGATAATACATTCAGCACACCTTACTGGCAAACACCCCTTGCGCTTGGCGCAGATATCGTACTACATTCCGCGACTAAATATATTGGAGGCCACAGCGATGTGGTTGCGGGTCTCGCTATCGTGAACAATCACACACTAGGGGAAGAATTACACTTCATTCAGAACGCTACAGGTGGAATACTCGGCCCCCAAGATTCTTGGCTACTTATGCGGGGCTTGAAGACATTAGGAATACGCATGGAAGCTCATGAACAGAATACGAAAGAAGTTGTCGCTTTTCTATCTGGACACCCGGCTGTACAACACATTAATTATCCCGGCTTGACTAGCCATCCCCAACATGATGTGGCCAAGCAACAAGCAAGGGGCTTCGGGGGAATGGTATCCTTCGATGTAGGTCATGCTGATAAGGTAGCTGATGTACTAAGTAAATTGAAGTATTTCACCCTCGCTGAAAGTCTAGGCGCTGTGGAGAGCCTAATCTCTGTTCCTGCCAGAATGACTCATGCCTCCATTCCTAAAGATCGCCGGGAGGAACTTGGGATTACAGAGGGATTGATTCGTATTTCAGTCGGGATTGAAGATAGCGAGGATCTCATTGAAGATTTAGCAAGAGCATTAGATTAAACGTAAGAAACGCTCTTTTACGAGTGGTTCTTTACGTTTAATCATTGGCGTGATCATACGCAATTCGATATTTTTTTGTCCAATCTGCAACCTTTTGAAGCCTTTATCCATCTATAAGAGTAGAGGTGAATTAATAATGAAGAACAAACAACCATTCAAACGCCGTACCAAAAGTACAGTTATAGCTTGCGGTATTCTGGCAGCATCGTTTTCCTTAAGTGCTTCCGCTTTTGCATTCTCAGATCTGTCCGGCGACCCCGCTGCCGCCAAGATCAATGCGCTACAATCGTCTGGCGTCATCAGCGGTGTCACCCATGACAAATTCGCGCCTAAATCTAACGTAACTTTTGCTCAAGGAATTCAATTCATCGTTAATGCTTTTGATCTAACCCTAGATTCGGAGTCTACAGATTCATCCAAAGCCAGTGATTACTTCGCCAAAGTGGCTGATAACGCTTGGTACGCTGATGCTTTCCTGATTGCTCATCAGAACGGACTATCCGTAGATAAGACCGTGAATCCTAATGGTGTCATCACTCGCTCACAATTTGCACATTTACTGCATCAAGCGTTAATCATTCAGGGTGATTTCGTAACGACCGAGATGTTCTTCCACATCGCAGATGGCGAAAAACTTCCTCAGAACATTACAAACAGCTTGCAAACGCTCTTGAATATGCATCTCATTTCTCTGAACGATGATGATACATTCCGTCCGAATGATGCCATCACCCGCTCCGAAGCAGCCGTGTGGATCTATGATGCTGCTGAATTCGCCAAGAGTATCAAGCCTATACAAGAAGAACAAGCACCTGTGAAATCCTATGAAGCTATTGTTAAAGTAGAGAAAGCTACAGACGAAGTAAATAAAGTTTCGCTTACTGTAGATAATCTACCGAACCCCGGCTATTCAGCTTCTATTGAACGGATTGAATTTAATAAGGATAAGACTGCGACCGTATATTTCACCGTAAACAGTCCTGATCCTGATAAAATGTACATTCAAGTTATTTCAAAGTCTACCGTAGTCACCTACCTGTCAGCCGATTATAAACCCGTTGCGAAATATTCAGCGACTACAGCGGATACCTTCTCCTCGACGTTCCCTGTAGGAGAAGCTCCAACGACACCCATAGGTGGTAATGCCGAAGATCTAATCGCTAAATAATAATTCAGCAATATTCGGGCTCAACCCAGAGATAATCAGTTATTCATTTTCTAGAAAATGTGACTGGCACACTGCTGAAAGAGGATTTAACTGGAATTTATCCTCCTAATTCAGACTAAGAGCCTATGGTGAAGTAGAATCGGTGGAATTAACGGGAGAAATTCCAGTTAGATTGAGAATAATGGATTCTGTACGACATTTAGCAGGAGGTTTTCCAGTTAAATGAAATCAGACTTTGGGCACGAAGACGGGCTCAACCCATGAAATCAGTCCTTGATCATTTCATCAAGCATTAAGTTGGGTTTTGAGCCCTTAGTACAGAATAAAAGCAAGGACTCTCGGCATGATTGCCTATAGCCCTTGCTTTTTTACATATGGATACCGGCTTCAACATATGTGTGTACTTGTTTCTTTACATATGTAATCCTTTATTTCATTACATATGTGACACTTACACTCTTTTATTCAATCATATAGTCCTGACACTTACACTCTTTTATTCGATCACATAGTCCTGATACTTCTCAAAATCCATCGTTCTACACTCTAAGGTTAGGCGAGTCCCCTCATTCTTATACTCCGTTGCCGTAATGTTGGCATGTTCATTGAAATACGATATCACTTTTCCTTGGTCATACGGAATCATCATTTCACAATGAATGTAATCTCTAAAAATATGATCCCGAATCCGATCCACCAGCTCCGCGATGCCTACTCTTGATTTAGCTGCAAGATATACGCTGTTATCTTCAACCTTCGGAATATCACATTCTACCCGATCACACTTGTTATATGCGTAAAGGGTCGGGATATTGATAATTCCAATTTCTTGGAGTGTATGCTCCGTAATCTGGATCAACTGCTCATATTGCGGATTTGAATAATCAATCACATGAATGAGTAAATCGGCGTCAGACACTTCTTCAAGGGTCGATCGAAATGCCCTAATCAGATGATGCGGCAATTTACTTACAAATCCAACGGTATCCGTAAGCAAAAATGATTTGTGATCAGGTAGTTGGATGTTACGAACGGATGTCTCTAATGTAGCGAATAACATATCCTTTTCGAACACCATTTTATCATTAGTAGAACTAAACGTCTCTATAATCGCATTCATAATCGTTGATTTCCCCGCGTTGGTATAACCCACTAATGACACTACGGGAATACCCGTATTTTTGCGCTGCTTACGCTGCGTTTGCCTTCCTAACACAAGGTTCTCTAACTCCTTATTCAAAGCACTAATCTTATCCTCAATTCTACGGCGATCCAGCTCTAATCTCGTCTCTCCGGCCCCTTTATTCTTGGTGCCCACACCCCCACTTTGGCGACCTAAGGATTCACGAAGTCCAATCAACCTTGGGAGCATGTATTGCAGTTGGGCCACTTCAACTTGGAGTTGAGCTTCCCTCGTCTTCGCTCTTCTCTCAAAAATATCAAGGATTAGAATGGTCCGATCAATGACCTTACATTGCAAATCAGCTTCTAGATTACGGATATGCGAGGGAGACAATTCATCATTAAAAATAACGACATTCGCGCCTTCCGCCTCATATAGATCCCTGACCTCTTGAACCTTCCCACGCCCAATATAATGCGATTTATTCACCCGTTCTAAATTTTGCGTAATCTGACCCACCACTTCAACATGACAAGCCGATGCTAAATTACCCAACTCTTCCATCGAGTATTCAAAGTCGAATTCCTTCTGACGACTCAAGTTTACCCCTACGATAATCGCTCTTTGATGCTGTTCTTCCATATCAAAACCTCCATCTCATTCCTCATAATAAAAAACCTCAGGCCGATCTCCTGTGGTTTGAGCGAACGGAATAGTCTTATGATGGGAGGTAGTAAAAGTTTGAGTAATCCATTTACAAGGAAAGAACCTCAGGCCACATCATCATGTGACCTTATAGTCTTTCTAAATAAATCATCTCAAAAAAAACAAAAAGAAGGCAGATTTCGCCTTCTTTCTTGATTCCCATGTATTTACGCACATATCTACGTAATCCATCATTTTTGGGTACCTCGAAAAATATACAGACTCATCCCGTTCGCTCTACCAAAGAAGCAGAGCCTTTGCACTATTCAATTAGTGGCACAAAGTGTTGTAACGGAAATTAATGTACATATCTTCGAGAACCCTCCGATCATTATAGTTGCCATTATGTTAACACGAATACCAAGGTTTCACAAATTAAGTTGCTCCACAGGGATCGTTGACTACGAATACTAGCGAGACTTTCTCAAGAGCCAAGAGCCGCAAAATGAGGCTTCCTTATTGGCGCTGTGTGACCAGATCAAAGATCATGCTTCGTTATTTCATTTCATTCCAATAGGTCACCTTCTCCAGTGGAAGTCTAGAGGTTGGATGAACCGGACCTTCAGCTTTGCCGATGGCAATTAGCATGATACTCTCATAATGGGTCGGGATATTGAATTCTTCATGAAGTTTTATTTTATCATAACCGCCCATTGGCACTGTATCATAGCCCTTTGCGCGTGCACTAAGCATGAGCTGCATGGAGACTAGACCACCATCCGTATAGAGAATACTCTTCTTGCGTTCTTCATCCATATGGCGATATACATTCTCGGCTGATGCAATAAATGCTTGCTTGACTTCTTCTGTCATAAAGCCGGCTTTAACTGCATCGGAATAGATTTCCTCCGCATGCTCATACCACTCCATATCCCCAAAAACGGCAATAACAGCGGATGCCTGTAGTACCTGACCCTGATTAAAGGCAATGGGATGCAGCTTTTTCTTCAAATCCTCTTGCTCAATCACGAGAAAACGCCACGGCTGCAAATTGCTTGAAGATGGAGCTAGAATGGCTTCCTGAAGTATTTCCGTCATTTCCTCTTTTGAAATTTTCACTGACGAATCATATTGACGAACAGAATGACGACTTTTTACAACGCTATGGAAATCTTGTGTTGTTTGAGTTGACATAGATCATAACCTCCTAACATTATATTGTGCATTTAAATGCACAGTTAATTGTATGATTTTACTGTGTTGTTATTCGCACAGTATATATCCAATATATTTTATTGTCAACACCAAATAATCAAATGGTTTTTCCGGAAATATCCGCGATGGTCCGTGATTTAAGCACACAAAGTGTACTTTCTTCAATATCTGCTAAGACATCTGAGAAAGCATCATTGATCTGATGACCGTAGCAATGCACACTAACGGCATCCAACATACTGTCACTAATGGCATCGTGAATTTGCAGTGCAGAATAGACATCCGCCAGACTAATGGATTCAGCATTTCTTCCCAGTCGGTATCCACCGTCTCTGCCTTCACGGGATTGAATAATTTGTTCACGGGATAATGCTGCGAATATACGGCGTAACACGGTTGCTTCAGAATGAAGAAATGATGCGATGTCGCTGCTCGAGCATCTGTTAGATTGTTTATTCAGGAAAACCAAGGCTTGGAGTGCAATGCTGAATGTCTTGTACGTCGAGGGGCAAGACGTGGCTGATTTCTTCGTTGTCGACGGTTTGTTCACGCTTAAGTCCCCTTTCTGAATAGATTCTACACCGATTGTAGCCTATTCCCAGCTTTCCTTCAAGGCTTTGGTAAGCCTATTATTATAACAATAAAAAAAAGCCTAACATCCATTAACCGGATGTTAGACCTCTACTCTAAGCTTCTATTCCACACTTTTATTCCACACTTTTATTCCACACTTTTATTCCATACTTTTATTCCATACTTTTATTATAGCGTGACTTGCGCATAAATTCAGTTATTCAACAGGGTACCCCTCCCCCGCATATTATGCCAATTGTCTTCTGGATAGATCTGTAAAAAGTCCATCCTCTTTCATCATGATTGCAATTGCATTAGAATTTGCGGATCTTTAATCTTCTTATCCTCAGCCAACATGACGATCTTCGACAGAATTTCCGCTGTCTTCGGATCTTCATCTATAAACGGTAGGAATATTCGGCCTCTATGCTGTGAATGTACAGGAACGATATGCATCGCGCCTGCAGCTTGTCTGTAAACCATACCACTACCCAAATGTACCCCATACTCACCAAGAGAGCCATCAATTCGAGCATAATTACCTTCTACACGAACATTATCAATCTTCAAGAGGCGAAGTGACTCTGTGACAATCACGCTTCGCATTTCTATCGTTGTCAGGCTGGCTTCTGGATCCACGCCGCCGACATGCGCCACACTCACGACTAAATCTACGTCGCGCATCACTTCTGAGAATAGGATAGGAGGAACTTTATCCAAGGCAACGCTCTTATAGGTGTTCCGATCAAAGAATTGAACCGTCTCAAGCGTAGGCGCTTCAATCTCCGAAGGAGAGAACCAATCTGCCATCGCATAAAGATTGGCGATCAGATTCTCTGCATAGTATACCTTCTGAAGTCCCTCTTCATAACTAATGGTCCACTGACGACCTTTGAGTAAGGAGACCGTTTTCCCCGGCTGTACTTGATGCCCAGCATATCTGCGAGATATCGTACCCTGAGCCAGCTCATCCACATTTGGAAGATACAACTCACGGAACACCTGCTTGAATGGCTGACGGAGTTGACGATTGAATAGGTCCTTCTGATACTGACTCCAGTGGCCACTTTTATATAAATGAAGGGGGTGCGCAATGAGGAGTTCTTCCTTATCCCCAATCAGAACTAATTTACCCGCTGGATCGATGAGTCCGAGTGTGGCTGCATCGAAGTATCCCAGCACCTCTCCCGCTTTAAACACCAGCGTTCGCAATAGGGGTGTGATGACCGGATTCCCTGATAACCCCTTCAATTCTTGCAAAGTAAATGTATTACCTGACTCCATAGAGCGTTCTAGCTCCTTACGCGCTCTCCGGTATTGATCTGTCAATTCAACCTTCATTTCTTTCAAAGCGGCAATATATTCATCCTTCTTGTACTTTGCAGGAACGGATTTCAACGCTTTACCTTTTCGAGTAATGCCAATTACCGTTTTCCCCTCTTCATCAATACGAAGCTGTACTGTCGTCTCCTCATCTAGCTTATGTGGCTGGAAGAAAGCTTGCATATCATCCAACTTCCGCGCTTCCATATCCCACATCAGCCGGATAACATCTCCATACCCTGCATTTCTCGCCAAATTGCTAAGGGCAATCTGCGAAGTCATGCCTTCACTTGCCCGACGCTGAGCGCCAAACTTCTTACTCTGCACAAGAAAACGTTGAATGAATTCATATCGTTCACGAATATCTTGGTCACGATCGTCTCGCAATGAAATAAGACTATAACAGAGCAAATGATCCTTATTCCGTTTATCTTCTACGGACTTTTGTATTTCCCTAATATCTAGCTTCCCCAGTGTGGCATCTGCGAAAAGTTGTGATCTTCGGTGATTGGCACCGGCGGAGATATATTTAGCACAATCGTACAATAAGTCGAACCGCTGCTCTCCCAACGTATCATAAGCCTCTTTAAACCATCTTATATCAAAGGCACCATCATTAAACTCTTGCCCTGAGATCGGTGAATAGTGGGCTACAACCGTTTCTTTCTCAGCGGAGAAACCTTCATTAATGTGCGCATGGAAATACCAAGCCGCACTGCGCAGACCCTCCCAATTCAAATACTTAGCTACAATATCTAACCACTGAGGAGCGTACATAGCTGCTTCTAGCAATCTTTTCTCCGTAATATCAAGACCTATTAGCATTTGTCTCAAAAGAGTATCATCTTCACCTTCACGTGGATAACTGTTCTTAAGCAGGTGACTGAAAGATTCCTTCTTCGTAATGCTATCCCCATATCCATAGACATAACCTCGGATGAAAGTTTCGTGCTGTAAGCCCGATAATATATGAATGAAATGTTCAATACCCTCGATTCGCTCCAGCCCCATGGCTAGAGGGGTTACCTCCGTAGCTAGATCACCACGTTCGAGCTCCACATCTAGAATTCTCTCAACAACTGTCTGACGAATCGTAACTAACTCAGGCTTATGGTCTATCCCATGGTCTATCCCATCATATCGCTTAGATGTCATGTTACGAATATGATAGCGACTGTCTTGGCTACCTAATAACTCCAGATATACTTCTCCTGTACCGATCATCCCCGCTTCAAAGGCACGGAAATAGTCCTTTAGCTCAAGTACCGAATCCATATGCTCCTCTGGATTCATCCTATTAAATGCATAGAAAGTATGGAACACTCGCTTAAAGCTGTCATCATCATGGATACGATTTCGGGCCATTGCGAGCCATGGAGTCGCTAAGATCTTCAATATTACCCACTCTTTGGATACCTTTTTCTTAGGCATCGCTTGCATCAAAGCATTCAAAGCATTTATCGTTAAATCAAATGTCGAGCTTTTATCGCTATCCATGAAGTAAGCAAAGAGAAGGTTGCTGATCTGATTGCTATACTTAAATCCTTTGAGCGCATCTTTGATCTCTTGAATATGGGTAACCGGATACACCTGCTCGGTAAACTCCTTACGCCAACCCTCCAACAGCGTATGCTTCTCAAGCTCAGCATAATCCATCTCATCAGTGAAACCCCAATAATTGTCCAACGTCTGATCCAGTGGGGCAAGTTGAGAATAGAAATAGATCTGCATTAATTCATATGCTCCTAGATTGCTCCGCTCCAAGTAATCTCTCCACACCTCGTGTAGCGGATACTTCGCAAGCTCAGATGTCTCGTTCTCTTCCTCTTGAAACGGACGAATCCTGCTTAAGTCTGCACCCAACAGCAACGTATCCTTATAACCAGAGTAATACTCTACCTCATACTCATGATCACGATGATTATGAATTTCTTGCTCCAGCCCAGTGAGAAAACGAATAACATCTTCCGCAGACAACCTGAAGATATAACTCCACTCGAACTCTCCTATAACCGGAGTCTCTGTAAGCCAAGGCTCGATGGTATTGGGATCAAATAGACCGAAGCCATTCGCTGCCGTATATTCATTCTTGTGACTAAGTCTTCCTATCAATTGCTGTTCCTTAGGTGTGGGATTCTCAATGAAATGATGCAACGAACTCAAGCCCTCATACTGCTTCTTCCGTTCACTATCCTCATAAATCACGACAATCAACTCCAACCCTGCTATGCGCTGTAATTCACTCTTACCTTGTAACAACCGAGTTAGAGAGATCCTCACGCTATCCTCAGGTTGACGCAACAGTAATTCAATCGCACTTTGACGTAAGGAACCTGTCTTCAACTTTAACAAAGCTTCTACCTGCTTCAACTCATCGTCCGATAATATCAACTTCTTAGCCTTATCGAGTGCCTTCTCACGATTACTCATACTTTTATCTGATAGAGACGTGAATATAAATTCACGCTGTGCTAAATCATCCGTATCCTGCATGAAATAAGATAACAACTCACCCCGCATATCCGCACTTAATCGATCCTTTAAGGCAATGATTGTGGCAATCCATTCCTTGTCCATATCATAAGCAGCCAGGTATAGCATCTTACGAATAGGGAGGTCTGGCGTGTAATGAACATGCGCAAAATCTAACACTTTGGAAGGTGCGGATATTCCTTTGAGAGTCATGCCAAGGAACATTCCCATGAGCTGTTCAAATTCACGTCGACGTTCTTCTTTGTCCTCCAGAAGTGGCATACGTTCAACCGAGACGCTAGGCCCATTCTCTTCCTCTATTAGCCAATTATGTGTGTACTCATAACTGTAGTTGGATAGAATCCAATACTGTAATTCAGGGTCCGTAACATCTAGATATTGTCTAGCAATCCCATAACGAATCTCTCTATTCTCACTGTTCACAAGTACATACTGTGCAATGATCTGCTGATACAGCGCACCTTGCTCCATCAAGTGTTTAATTCCAATGAATAAATCACGTTCTTCATATACCGCTGTAGCCCATAAACTTAAATAGACGTGGTTCGCATTGTCACTAGACAACCATGACGTCCGAATGGATTCATCACTTAAGACACGATAGGCGCCTTCGATCAATTGTCCCGCTACACGTTGATTCGCTGATTCCAGCCCCATACCTGTCCATACACCAAGCGCTCTCACGACAGAACTATAACGAATAAAACCTTTGTCAATGATGACCTTCAACATGTACAGGTTCGCCTCAAGCGTTCCCTCGTCCATTCGTTCCACGATGGATTGACGAAGCCCCTCTTGTAATCGAGCAGCTGCTAATAGCTCACCCATCATCACATACAAGTCCGCATCGTGACTCATGAATATCCCTTTAATCATCCCGTGAGTAAGTAATGCCGTCTGATTATCTCCATATACAATTTCCTTAAGTGCCGCAATGACCTCTGTATTGTTACAATCCAGCTCGAAAGCGATGACATCACTAATCACCTGTGCCAACTGATAATTCTGCTTCAACGGATAATCCGTTAACGTCAAATAATCTATAATTGCGAATTCATGACAATCCATGGATAGAAGCGAACTCATCTTGCTAATCACCTGGCCCATATGGGCACTCCGTTCCGATGTACGAAAAGGTCTACGTTCATATCCTGTGCCATAAGGGTATCCAGTCGCATGATTAGTAATATAATCCAATATCTCTCCCGTGTACTCATTCGTAAGTAATTTTACAACTTTCACCAGTGGATCGAATAATATCTCATCATTCCCCGCAGCAAGTGAATACAATATCTCTTCGCATTTCAAGAAACAATCTTCACCCTGACGCACATACTCCTCTTGTCCCAACTCTACCACTAATTTCGCTAGTGGAGAGAGATGAGGATCTAACCCCGCTGCTCTTTCTTGTAATAATGCATAATAACGATTCTCTTGTGCATGTTTCTCCATTATTCCTTATCTCCCCTTAACCATAGCTTCCAGCTAACATTGTGAACCTGATAAATACAATTTCATCTTCTTCCATAAGCTTAAGCGGTGATTCCAATTGACTATGCTCTTCTTCACGAATAAATACTTTATATAATCCATCTTCAAAAGCTAATAATGCGGTCCCTACCGCCTTCGCAACATCAGGACTCTGTTCGTTATACACCGAGCCGAATCCTACCTTTCCACTCTCTCCACGCGCCTTGATCTCCGTCCCTGTTAAGAATGGCATCAGCGCAGTACTTTGTTGCTTATCCTTTAACTCCTGCACATTCACAATAACAACTTCCGTAATAAGCTCCTTCAGTGTTGTCGGAATGATCGGAAGCTCTATCTCAATTTTGGTTAGTATATTCTTACGTTTACCCAAACTTTTAACGGTTACGTACAATTTCATAGTCGATTCCTCCCACTCAAAATTCAAATAATCAGGAGCATCTATCCTATTAACTATCACTATTCTTACCCTATGTAGTGAACAGCTTACCAAACATAGCCACAACGTGCCAAGTTAACACTTCTATTATTAAAATCATAATGGAAACGCATGTTCTTATATAGTTTCAACTCCCAAAATATTACTTCACGGTTAATCCGCATATAAAAAGAAGCCATTAGGCTTTATATCAAGCACTAACATTTATAAACCCTAGAATGTTGGAGAATTAATCAAATTGACAAGAAAAAATGGTCGATTTATAGTAGAATGATGTCACAGCGTTATTACGCAATTAGGGGGTATCAGAATGGCTATTAGTTTCACTAAATCTATTGTAGATAGATTAAATAAGGAAATAGCTGAAATTCATATCAAAAGTGATAATGAAAAGAAAAAGGCCGAAAAGGCACTTTCTAAAATAAATCAATTACAAAAAGATATGGAATTAAGTACTTCAGCCCACGACTTAAGCAGTAAAATGAGTCGAATAAGTAAATTGAAAGCAAACATCCAACAAATCAATTTTTTACAAGCTGATTTATCACAACAGTTGGTTACGAAAACGGCTATTCTCAATCAGCAACCCCAAGTTCAATAACTGGGAGTCAACAAACAATAATAATATAAATATATAGATTGAACTAAAGTTTGCGCTCCCAAGTTCAATCATTTCTAAAGAAAATCATGAATATGAGGGTTTGTCTTTAGCTCAATCTAAATAGAAGCCTCCTTAGCCACTTTTGTGGTTTAGGAGGCTTCCTTGATTCATTCGTAACGGTTTCCACTTCAATTACAATGACTTATCAGGCTCTTCCCGCCTCATCTTCATGCGCTAATGTCACGATAGCACGCAGGGTAGCCTCAATCTCTCGCTCAACAGCGCGCGCCACTGCATCCGTATGTGGATCATAGACCTCAGCTAATTCAGCATCCGCATAACCGTCAATCGCTAGGATCGCTCCGGCACGAGCCCCTCGAAGTGTACTAACGATATAAAGAGCTGCAATCTCCATTTCAACGGCAATGGCCCCTGCCTGCTTATACTTTAGATGAGGAATCTCCTCAACACCGGCAAAAAAGGCGTCCAGTGTTACCGTAATACCTTTAGCAGTCACTCCATCTCCTAGCGTAGCCGCTTGGTACAACGCATTAACGACCTGACTATCTCCGACCGCAGGGAAACCCTCGGGTACCAACTGACGTGTTAACCCATCCGTACGAACCGCAGCTGTACTAACAACTAGACTGCCCGCAGGGTAATCCTCTGAATATGACCCAGCTGTACCGACTCGTATCAAAGTGTTCACACCAGCGCGGATTAATTCCTCGAAGCAGACAGCCGCACCAGGGCAACCCACACCATGACTCACCACAGCGAGCTTCACACCTTCATATTCGCCCACAAAAGTACGATATTCACGGCTAAATGCTAACTCTCTAGCCCCTTTAAGTCTCTGAGAGATCATCTCAGCTCGCTTCGGATCTCCGCATACAATCGCATATGGGGGAATATCCTCTGAATCTATTTGCAGAATTGACATCAACATCTTTAATCGAACTCCTTCCGTGTCCACTCATCTTCAGGAATAGGGAGATCTTCACCTGAGAAACGTTGCTCAAGGAACGGATCAGCCGTGTTATGGAAGCCATTGTTTTCCCAGAAGCCCTGACGATCCTCGCGCATGAATTCAATTCCCCGAATCCACTTCGCGCTTTTCCAGAAATATAAATGGGGTACAACAAGTCGTAGTGGCCAGCCATGCTTAGCCGTTAAGGGCTTATTATCAAAGTTAAAAGCTAGTAGAACATCCTCATTCATCAAATCTACTAGCGGAAGATTCGTATCGTATTCAGGATCCGCATGAATCATAACGAACTGAGCCTCTGGCTTCACTTGGATCACTTTTAATAAATCCGTGAAACGCACGCCCTCCCAAGGAGTATCGAACTTAGACCAACGCGTGACACAGTGAATATCACTAACAGTATTCGACTGCGGCATCGCCTTCAGATCATCATAAGTAAACGTCCTTTCCTCTTCAACTTCGCCAAATATACGCAGGCTCCAAGTTGCCAGATCATATTCAGGAACTTCCCCTTCATGTAATATAGGGAACTTCTCGGTCAATGACTGTCCCGGAGGCAGACGATGTTGTAGCGTAGTATCCAACTGCTGAGCTTTAGGGGCTTTTACAGATTTCAGACGATCAGCTTTTTTATGCATTGTAGGGTTCCTCCCGTATTCCAATCTTCCTATCTTCCTATCTTCCTATCTTCCTATCTTCCTATCTTCCTATCTTCCTATCTTCCTATCTTCCTATCTATTCTAGCGTGAGCTTCCGCCAGCTTTATGTGCATCCTCTAGATAACTCCGATCTTTGAAGAAGAACATCGCAATTAGCGTTACTATATAAGGTAACATTTGTGTGAAGTGAGACGGCATAGAGAAACCCTGAAGGCGTATTCCCACAGCATCCATAAATCCGAACAACATACTCGATGCCATTACCCCTATCGGACTGGCTTGTCCAAGCATCGTAGCTACGAGTGCAATGAAACCACGTCCTGCTGTCATACCCTCTGTAAACATGGTGACCTGTCCAAGCGAAAGTTGTGCTCCAGCTAAACCACAGAGTACGCCACATGCCAGTACAGCGCTATATTGATGTTTACGAACTTTAATCCCGATACTTTGGGCCGCTACTGGATTCTCCCCCACCGAACGCAACCGAAAGCCTGCGATAGTCTTGAATAAGAAGAATTGTAGAACGAACACCAAGATAAGGCCAATATATACAAGTGGGCTTTGCCCCGAAATAACGTCACCTAACCAAGGAATATCTTTGATGAAGGGGATATCCCATTTCGGAAGGCCAACCATATTGTTATCATAATATGCTCCCTTAACATCAAAGATCGCCCGTAATAGAAAAGTTGTGAGTCCCGCTGCCAAGAAATTCAGCGAAATCCCGACGACAATAACATTAGCCTTAAGATTAATACTAATATAACCAAATATTAACGAGAACAACATCACACACAGTACGGCGAACAACACAGCAAGCCATACGTTACCAAAAAGATAGTTGCCCACGATACCCGAGAATGCCCCCATAAGAACGAATCCTTCTAAGGCTACGTTAAATAGACCCACTCTCGAACAGAGCGCTCCACCTAAGGCAGCAAGCAGAATCGGTGTCACCACACGAAGCATAGAGCTGAATAGAGCGGCATCAAGAAGTTGTCCCATTCGATTGTTTCTCCTTTCTGCGCTTCCAGAATGTATAGCCTATTCTTGCAGATACGAATAAAGTAAGTACTGCCTGAATGACACTTGCCACTTCAAGTGGAACATCTGTATTTCTTTCAACGCCCATCGCACCTGTCTGTAGCGCTGCAAGTAGTATCGCTGCGAGTGCCGTCCCTAGAGGATGAGAGTTCGCTAGAAGCGTGGCCATAATACCACTCCAAGCATAACTTGCTGAGGATAAGGAACCATCTAGGAATCGATATTGAGTACCCAGCACCTCGCCTGCTCCTGCAAGACCCGCAAGCCCACCACTAACGATCATCGCGATAATCATCATGCGTCCTCGTCGTACTCCACCATAAGAGGCAAAGAGAGGATTGCTGCCGAGCATTCTAATCTCATAACCTGCTACCGTCTTTTTCATAAAGAAATATAATAAGACAGCAGCTAGAATAGCTAGAATAAATCCAGCATGCAGACCCATACCTTGAAATAATTTAGGCAACCACACACTCTGATCAATCATCGCTGACTGAGCCATAGCTGCAGATCCCGTTGTATCCTTGAACGGATAAGCTACCATATATCCTGCAAAGAGAGTCGCAATATAATTAAGGAGTAATGTCGTAATAAGTAGGTTCATTCCGAAACGTGCATCGAGCCAACCCGCCAGAACAGACCACAATCCACCAGCTACAATTCCGGCTACAATAGATACGATCAACACGAGCCACCCAGGCCCTGGAAAATAAAGAGCCGTAAGCGCAGCCGATAATCCTCCGAGAACCATCTGTCCTTCTGCTCCCATATTAAAGAATCCCGCGCGGAATGCTAATGCTATACCTAACCCAGCTAGAATAATTGGCGTTGCCCGTGCTAGCGTATTCGTTAGGAAATAGAAGCTTCCGAACGCCCCATTCCACATTTCCATGTAAGTCTCGGTTATGGAGCCGCCGACAATCAGAATCGCTATTGCTCCAGCTACTAAACCAATAACAATAGCCAGTAGTGGTTGTATCAGTCCGCGTAAGCTCTGTTTGATAACACTCATGTTCGTTGTTTCCCCCCTGCCATTAGCAGACTGATCTTCTCTTCTGTGGCTTCCAAAGCAGATAATTCACCCGCAATTTCACCTTCATACATCACGACAATCCGATCAGATAACTGTAGGATCTCGGTTAGCTCAGATGAGACAAGTAGAATTCCGGCCCCAGCATCCCTTTTGCGAATAAGCTCGGTATGAATGATTTCCATTGCCCCAATATCTACCCCACGCGTAGGCTCTGCAGCGATGAGAAAAGGCGTCTCTTGCGCAAATTCTCGCGCCGCAATCAGCTTCTGCAGATTACCTCCAGATAAATATTGAACTTTATCATCCAGCGAACCTGCCTTAATGCCGAACTGCCGAATCCATTGCCCTACTGTATTTCGCGCCACTTTATGTTTAACCATACCCCGACTCTGAATTTTATGATGATGACCCATCAGTCCATTGTCTAGCACAGTAGCATCTTTGGCAGCACCCCACAGGTAACGATCTTCGGGAATATGAGCTAATCCACGTTCACGAATATCCCGCACAGTCTTTCCAGCAGTGTCCATACCCACGAGATGAATAGTTCCCTCATCTATCTTCCGAATACCAGAGATCGCTTGAATAAGCTCTGATTGACCATTGCCAGAGATCCCTGCGACACCCAAGATTTCACCGGCACGAACCTGTAAATGAATATCTTGAAGTAACGGCTTACCTTTAAGCCCTGTGATCCCCGCTCCCTGTATATCCAGAACAGGTTCTCCTAATGAGACTGGCTTCTTCTCAAGTGAAATGAGATCTCTCCCCACCATTAGACGAGAGAGCTGTTCTATATCTGTATCTGCCGCAGCAAGGGTTCCCGTCACCTGTCCATCACGCAACACTGTAATCCGATCCGCCACTTCCATTACTTCATGCAGCTTATGCGTAATGAGAATAAAGCTTTTCCCCTGATTCGCTAGTTCCTTTACATTCGCCAATAGCTCTTTGACCTCTAAGGGGGTCAAGGCTCCCGTCGGCTCATCCAATACAATAATATCCGCTCCCTGATGTAACACCTTGAGAATCTCAACTCTCTGTTGCATCCCAATCGGACAATCGGACAGTTTAGCCCAGGGATCCACAGGCATCCCATATCGTCTTCCTAGCTCCTCCACAAGAGAAGCGGCCGCTTTACGATCAAATCTTAAGCCAGCCGCTGGCTCACGCCCAATCACGATATTCTCAGCAACCGTAAACGAGGGAAACAACATGAAATGCTGATGCACCATACCAATGCCACTGGCCATCGCCTTCGAAGGATCTGCAAAGGAAACGTTGTCCCCCCGTACTCTGACTGTACCTGAGGTGGGTTGTTCCATCCCATATAAAATACGCATCAACGTCGTTTTGCCTGCCCCATTCTCACCAACGAGTGCATGAACTTCACCTTCAACCAGATCAAAATTAACACCTTGATTGGCGATAACTCCACCATATTGTTTCGTTATATTCTCCATCTGTAGCAGCATTGCCCATGCTCCCTCCTCTTGTGGCACCACGTTTACAATCATTCTCTCCCCGATAATAACAGCAAAGCCGGCTGCTCATAGGCAACCGGCAATAACTTGTCACATCATACAACGCAATTATTGCTGTAATGGATCTTTAATTACAATAGTACCGGAAATAATATCTTCATGAATTTTCTTTACTTTATCAATGACTTCTTGCCCGATAAACGGACTAAGCGGAGACTTACTATCATGAGTAACAAATGTTACACCAACACCGTTCTCTTTCAACCCGTAGTTCACGGCGCCGTATTCGAATGTATCATTAACGAAGTCTTTTACGGTTTCATAAGTTACGGTATCTGTCGATTTCAATTGAGATAATACGATATGCTCAGGATCAAGTTCCGTACGATCCACATCTTGTCCTGATGTATAGAATCCTTTTTCTTCAGCAGCTTCGAATACCCCTAAATCACCTGTTGCTGCAGCTCCAGCAATGAAATCAGCACCTTTACCAAAGGTCACTAACGCTAATTCCTTAGCCTTAGCAGGGTCAGCAAATCCCCCCACGTAGTTGACAAGGAATTCCGCATCTGGATTCGTAGATGCTAAGCCTTGGCTGAATCCTTCCGTGTATTTCTTGATAAGTGGAATATCAACGGCAGCTACCATACCAACGATGTTGGTCTTTGTTGATAGACCCGCTGTTGCACCTAGTAAGTATGCAGCTTCATATTCACGGAAACCGACACTACGTACATTTGGTAGATCTACTGTTGTATCAATAATAGCGAATGGCTTGTCAGGATTCTCCGCAGCAACCTTCTTCAACGCATCCTCAGCTTGGAATGTTGCCGTAATGATCAAGTCATAGTTCTCTGCGACTGCAGCACGCAAATTTTGTTCAAATGCCGCTGGATCTGTAGATTGGATCGTTTTCACTTCTACTCCGAATTCTGTACCTGCTTTAGTGAAACCTTCATCCATTTGAACAAAGAATGGGTTAACGCCTATTTTTTCTGGTAATACCAGTGCAATTTTTTTAGATTTGGCTTGATCTCCCGATCCGGAATTTGTTGATTGTTCGTCTTTTTCGGTATTTGAACCACATGCAGCTAGTAAAACAGTGATCATAATCATGGATAATACGAACGATAAGCTTCTCTTCAACCGAAATCTCCCCTTTTTATCTATCTAGTTTCACTTATCCTATAAGATCACTATGACTTTTGTCAACAAAAATAGAAGTTTGTCGAATAATTTTTCTCGATTCAATAGAAATGAATCATCATAAGTTTCCTTTTAGCTCATCCTATACACTCTATATAGTAGAAGAAGTTGTACTTTTCGGTCTGAATTCTGAATTCTATGGAAAAATATAGATAAGTGCATTGACAGAAGAATTCCCGTCTGATAGACTTCGATATTGATAATGATTATCATTATTGATGATATATACTATACTAGGAGGTTTATCATGTTAAAAAGAAAGTCCCTCTTCGCAACGATTGCCCTTATGCTACTGTTCACAGTATTCGTAACGGCTTGCGGTGGAGCAAATAACAATAAGCCAGCTCCTGCATCATCAGCAACGGTTGAGGAAACGGTAACACCTGAGAAAGAAGAAGCCGTTGTGGAAGTGGCGGAAACAGCCCCTACAGAATTCCGCAGCTATACAACCGATAAGGGCAATGTGCAGATTCCCGTTAAACCTCAACGAATTATCACGGATTACTATGGTGGGGAACTGCTCTCTGTGGGAGCTAATGTTGTCGGTGTTGAACCCAGCGCTTTTGACAACCCATTCCTAGTGGAACTGCTTAAAGAAACTCAGGACGTTGGCTATCCGACAGACCTTGAGAAAACATTGGAGCTTAAGCCCGATCTAATCGTAGTCATGTACGATGAAAATTACGATGCCTTGTCCAAAATTGCTCCAACCCTACACATCCCCTATGGGACGACTACTAACATCAATGAAACGGTCAAATTATTCGGTGACATTGTAGGCGCGCCTGACAAAGCCGAAGAATTCATAGCAGCCTTTGATCAAAAAGCTACTGAAGGACGAGAGAAGCTAAAAGGTATTGTGAATGAGAATGATACTTTCGGAATCTATGAGCTGACGGATAAAGGTGATCTGTGGATCTTCGGAGACAACGCTGGCCGCGGTGGGCAAGTTCTCTATAACGCCCTGCAGCTGAATATGCCGGCTAAGAACAACAATGAGAACCAGACCTTACAGCTGTCCATGGAAGTGTTGCCGGAATATTCGGCGGATTACATGTTCCTGACAACCTATGACCCAGAGAAAAAAGGTGCTCAACTTGAAGAGCTAAAGAAGTCCTCCGTATGGAATGGTCTATCTGCGGCTAAGAATAACCACTTGTTCTACAATGACTTCGATACATACTATCGCTACGATCCCATTGCTATTACTGCACAAATTGATCTATTCGTAGATATGATTATTGCTCGTAGCGAAGAGAGTAAGAAATAAGCCAGTTATAATTTAAAGGTAACTAATTATGCAAGGAGGTGTCCCACAAGCCATAAATGGCAGCGGGACACCTCCTTAGTTGTTACAAAAATAAGAATCTAAACCCGTAGATTATGGCTGTTTGATGCAGCATAGCTAATTATTTCTTCTTCAATCTATTGTCTATTTCTACTAACGTTTCCGCTAATGTCTCCGTATTAAATCGTGCAAAACCTCCGTTAGCTGAACCAACATAAATCTCATTTCCTACGATATTAATCGTTCCATTTCTCGTGTCTTGCTCGCGAAGTTCTGCGTAACCCACTCTTATATTCTGGATACGTCCAATGACTTTACCATCCTTTTTGCCAAGTAACAAAAGATCTTTACCATAAGGCAAGAGTAGATACTGATCCATAACTGCGTAACTACTTACTGTAAGTTGAGTGAGATAATCCCCCACTCCAGACGTTGTATCCATCTGCCAGACAATCTTCCCACTTAATTTATCCACTGATGTAGGAACGCCATTGACGACAAGGTACATTCGTTTCCCCTCGATGACCCCTTTTGAAGCTAAACCTTTCATCGTCCATAATACCTTACTATTCTTAGTATCATAGAATACCGTTTCAACGCCATCTCCATTAGACTCCTCATGATCGTCCGACCGCTGTACTAGTAAATATCGCTCGTCGATCACCTCGAATCGTTCGCCCGCTTTAGCCGCATATGCCGCCAACTGCTCTCCTGAGTTCATATTCATTAGAAGCCACTGATCTCCAAGGAACACCCAACGTGTCGAACTTCTAGGAACAAACGGATCGATACGCTCACCCCCAGCATAGTAGGGATCTTTCTCTGGATTGGTAACGGTCACTTGCTGATCCACTACTTCTCGTTCCCAGACTGTGGAGCCCGTATCAGAGTCAAGAGCTTCAAGCTGATTATCATCCTGAATAAGAACATATTGATCCTGTGGACCTTCATTTAACATTTGGTAATCAACACTCAGTGTCTTCTCCCACTTTACTTTGCCTGTCTCACTATCGAGTACAACCAGCTTTCTTGTTGTATCTTCAGGCCCTTGCCGATCATATACAAGAATAGAATCTCGGGTGGCTGATATATCGATCCCCGCATCTCCTAATGAAGGTTTGTATTCCCACAGCACCTTACCATCGGATAGACGAATGTGTTGTATCCTATTTACATACTCTTTAATACTAGGGTCATAATCGGAAAAGAGGGTCACATTCTCTCCTGTATGATCTAACTTCGCCGTGAGCCAACCGAATCCAGCATCCAATTGCCAGAGTTTCTTACCCGTCTGTCTATTCACCGCATATATACTGGAATCATTATGCATACCACTAAAGCCACCGTCATCCCCTTTGATTAGGAGAACCTCTTCATTCGCCCCGATCAGATACGTGAAGTTGAGATCCCCTTGATTATGCCACACAGGAGTCCAATCTATCGTAGCGGATAGAGGGGTTGTGGGGAAATCATAGGTGAAATAGTAGTCGTCGCCTGAAGAGAGATTACCCCATGACTTCCCCTCTGTAGGCAGAATCCAATTCATCCGCTCTAACCGATCTTCAGCAGAGAACGATACGGTAAATTGGGCATCAGAACGCTCATATCTCCACGTTACACCGAGCCGGATTGGCTCTCCGGTCTGTTCCAAATTTTCTGATGTTTCTATGTAATGTGGTTCTCCTAGCCATTTCCTTACAGAAGCCTGACTAGCTCCTTCTGCCAACTTTATTTCTGTGAGGTTACGAATAACGTCAGTCGCCATTGTTGAATCAGGATCAAACAAACCTTTCTCGATGAGCCGTTTGTCTAGGATGTCTTGCTCATGAACCCATAGCATAACTGGGCGGTAGATGTCATATTCTTTATGCCAGAAGGAGGGAGCTACGATCACACCATACCAATCATTCCACCTAGCTATACATACGAGCTCATCCTCCCTGCCTTCTAAGGCCCACTTCAAAGTACTCTCTGGTGCAAGAGACAAATTCGCCTCTGTGCGCACTGTAACATAGCCTGGATCGGTCCACTCCACCTGACTAGACGCCTCTGTCGTATACCAGATCGGAATCCATAATGTCCCCCGTTCATATGTCTGAACAGACAACATCTCGTCGCCTACCGATTCCACCGGAAGGGACTCTCCTTCTTTGCTGTAATATTGTATTTTCCAATCTTCAATTGAGTTTATCGCGCTGAGTTGCTCCGAGAAATAAGCCGTCCTGGTCCTAATGGTTATCTCGTCTCCGGGTTGTAGAAGACTTCCGCTACCCCCTACCGCTGTCTCCACTATCCCTACTTCATTCGTTGGCGTTGTAGCCGGCACTATAGGCACTGTAGGCTCTATAGTCTTAGCAAGCTCGGGTTGATTCATATTCCATATTAAGATCGGTATAACGATGCAAACAGCACCTATACAACCGTATTGTAAATATCGCCACAATGAACGCTTGCCCAAATGTCATCTCCCCCTCTTGGTTAGGCATCTAATCATAAGACGTTTGAATGAGTCATAAGTTACAGCATATATCGTAATATCATACGACAAAATGGTAAAATTTTGAACCTATATTTAAAAAAACCTCAGTAAGCAGATGCCCGCAAAGTACTCACGAGTTCATTTGCTTACTGAGGATCTCTATAATGTTGGACATGCAGCTGTACAAGAATCTATCATTCCACGGCTGGTCTTTAGTTCGTTCTATCGAGTTACTTATCCTTTTTTCCCAACCGCAAGGAAGAGTGTTGCATAATAAGCTAGATTCTGCCCCACCTGCCGGGACATATGATTATTGTGTTTGTCTTTGTGCTTATCAAGCGCGGTAACGATTTTCTGCATAGATTTAAGAGCATCTTTACTTGACCCTTTCTCTAAATCACGCTTAGCCTGCTTCATAAGCTTAGTTAGCTCTGATTGGATAGCACCCTTTAACTCCCCAGATGCCTTATATTGCTCCAGCAAAGTATCCATAGTATTCACAATGCTAGGCATGCGATCCTCTGAGAGTGGAACTTTGGCCCAATCCATATCTGATGCCAAATAGAAACTTGGATAGGTCGGCTGGTTATAGGTAGTATTCTGTCGTGCAACCCCTGTGCGGTATTGCGAATCATGCATTAAAATGACCAATTTGTGATTCGTAACCTCGGTGCGTATATAGATTCGAATGGCTGAGCTATCCGTCGTTCGCACCAACATCTCTTCTCTCCAATCACCGAATAGATCCGCGACGAGCGATGGCGTTCCTGTCACCAAGTGCAGGCTAATGTAATTAAATGGATTTTTCTCCGGTCCCGTTTGCTGAACGTTTACGTTCTGCTTTAATACATGTTCTTGCGTGTAGTGTCAGCTTCGCTGGTACTACACGCAAAGTAAATGGTTATATATGTTAACAATTTAAAAAGGTAACCGTCCCAAGATTAGGAGGGTTACCCTTTTTGGTGTCTTCTATTTCAAGAACTGGCGTATCGTATGCCGGTTCTTTTTTTATGGTGCTGCCTTTATGCAAGGCTGCTTGATGGGAGCGCAACAACGCAGAGCGGACATGATGCCTCCATGCCTTCCCTGATCTACCTAGATAACTTTGACCTTGGCTCTATTAATGGTAAAATATAAGAACACACGTTCTTTATTTTTGGAAATTGGTTGTAATAACTGAATTTCATTTCTCTTTATAAGGTAGGAGTGATCTCTTCAAAAAGGACGGGGGGGGCTTATATTGAAAACAGATGATGGCTTGAATCGTCGTTTTATCACGTATATCGCCAATCTTATATACTACAACTCTATAAATTATGACAAAAAGAGACGAATGAAGGATAACCAATTCCCTCTAACTTTAGACAACGATGAAAACCTAGAATCCAGCTTACTTACCGTTTATGATTCAAAATCTGTATCCCCAAATCTAAAAGATCATATTACGGATCTTTCCCTTTTTAAAGCTTATGAATCCCTACCCGCGCAGCAACAACAGATTCTATCTTTTGCTTATGTACAAAAGCTAAATGACAAGGAAATATCCCGGATATTAGGAGTATCGCAACAGAACGTCTCGAAACACCGCTTAAAAGGTTTAGCTAAATTGCGGCGTTTGATAACAGAAGGTGAGGAATGATGTCTGAAGTTGATCTTGCTACGCTTATTGCTAATTTAGGCTTTCCCATCGTAATCACGTTGTATTTACTTATTCGGTTTGAAAAGAAAATATCCGATTTAAGCGAAGCTATTAATGGCTTGAAGAATGAAATACAAAAAAACGTAAAGAAGTGATTTTATGATCGCCGAATTGCTAGTACAAGCACAGCAACACCACGATCCAGAGGCAACATTACATATTTTAGAATCATTCACACCAAAGATCAAAACCTCCTTATTACAAGTCCCCGCCGATCATCGAGAAGATTTAAAACAAGAACTCTATTTAAAAATGATAGAAGTCATCCAGTGTTTCGATATTAGTGAACTGAATTAATTTCGAGAGTGGTTGTAAAATCAGAGGCTCATTTCTCTTTATATAGAGAGCGCCGCAAAGGCGATTCCAAATCATAGGAGGTAATATCAATGGCAATTGGTGATCCACTAACTTCGAAATCTCAGCTTTACGGACGTGACAGCGTGGATTTGTTGGCCCGGACCCTTTGGGGAGAAACCCGGGGGGATTCAGGCTCTCGTGTAGGTGTTGCTTATGTCATAAATAACCGCAAAAACAATTCCACGTACAATGAGTTTAAAAATCTCAACACAATTGAAGCAGTAGTGCTTGCCCCATATGATTTCAGTTGCTTTAACGAGGGTAATCCTAACTTGGCTCAATGTCTGAAACCTGATAAAACCAGTGCGGTTTGGACAAACATTGTTAACTTAGCCTCAAACTTAAGCAACTATGCAAATCCAATCGCCAGTAAGTGTTTCTACACTGCTAACAGTAGATTTGCAGAACTGAGTTACACTTCAGGTGGAAAACTTTATTATAATTTCCCAGGTGGAAGCACGGTTGTAGTCAGCTCCAAAATCGTAATCGGTGGACACACATTCTTTGATTATGTCGTTTAATTTAATCACCAAAAAAAGGCTGACCACAAATTGGTCAACCTTTTTTTATTTTTCAATAGGTTTAACTTCAATTTGATCCGCAACGAATTCATTCTTGGCACTATCGAATTTATATGTGATATTGAACTCACACACATATGTGGGAGATACGCCAACAGATCCCGGGAGGCTCAATTTTATTTTTTGATTCTTCAATGAATAAATAACTACACCACCGAAAGCAAGCTCATCTTGATTATAATCTGGATCTGAATCAAAACCATAATCGAATTTAGATTCTTTTCCTTGCGTTTTAACTGTAATTGCTAATGTACCATCATCACTTTTAGCAACATGCGATTCAATCTGATCGGTAACAATGTCCTCATAACTTTGTACTTTAATTTCAGTTAAATCCTCCGCATGAAGTACATGAATGTCATAAGTATCGAGCTCTGTCCCTCGACCAGTCTGGATTAGGATTACAGCTTCTTCCTTACCGTCACCCGTAAGATTAGTATAGAATACCTGCGGTTTAGTTCCTGTATCTGCGATCTTCCAATCAAATTCCTTCCGTTTGCCGTTAACATCTACGGTAACCCCTTGAACTTCGCCGTCTGTTTCGTTGACAGCATAAAGCTTCACTTCTTTATTCTCCGAAGCTTCAATCAGTTTTGCATTAGTCTCTTGTTCCGGCTGCGTTGTTACCTGTTTACTAGGAGACTCGCCTACCCCTTGCGTAACAATTCCTGACTTATCTGAACCACATCCCGAAAGCAAAACAGCACTTAACAACATTAATACAACAATTTGTTTTTTCAACTCCATATTCCCCTTTCATCTACCTAGTAGAAATTATATCAGAGCAATTGAAGCGATGAATGACATAAAATTAACATTATTTATGAATAAGGTTAATTTTATGTCATTCATCGCCACGGTACTCGGAGCAACTTCGACGTGCATCTCCTATATTAGAACAAGAATTTCCGGAACAATACGCCTAAAATAATCCAAGAAACTTCTTGCGTTTACCGTGGATCTCCAAGCGCGATAAGATCTCATTATTGCCCTTTTAGATCTCCTGAAACTTTTCCGTTGTGGCTGCCATCTCTGAATGTACATTCATCACCTGTTCACGGATCGCCTTCATATCCTCATTTACCTCGTTACGATTTTTCTCTCCGGCTTTCAAACGTTTATCCACGTTCACGAACATACCTATAATTACATTCATCTTAGAATCAAGCGCAGCAAGGGATTCGACCATATTTACGTTCACGGAGTCACCGGATTCATTCACGGTCACGATTGTCGGTCGTCCCGATCTGGCGAGTGCTGTCTCTACCTCGTCTGCCTGTTTACCCTCAGCATACAGGGATCGGATTTGAATAAACACAGGAACGCAGCTCTCCGCTATCTGATACGATTTATGCCCCTTCTTGATCTGCAAATGTAGGTTATATTTATGTATCTCCGAACCGGCTCCGGCGGTATGCCAGCTTGTTCACTCACCTCAGAAACCGATAACCAACTCATAAAATCAACTCCGTTCATTCATTCACGTTCACATACAAACCACGCATACACCACGAATTTTCCATTGATATATAAATCATTACACCATGAACGAATCTGGATACATTCATTCATGAGTCATTCAATATAACTCAGAGGCGATCCTGCTCCTGAACGCCACTGAGATCGATTTAATCTAGTAGAGTAAGCAATTAATTAACCCATCTCATCCATCTAAACGCGTATAACCCTCTGAGAGACATTCTAAGACATCTACATGTAGTACCTTAAAAATACCTCATCCTATTTTATAGGCTTATATACACTGTTGCGCTTGTCTATTACGATTTATAACATCATCCAACCATATCCTAAAATCACAAAAATCAATCATACACATAACTGACCTTCATATCCGTTACTCGTCCACGGTTTTCAGCTCTCAAACCATACAATCCCAGCACTAATGTAAAAGCCCATGAAATGTATGAAATTATTTTATTATCCACGTTAATCAACTCCAGCAAAGAAATCAGAGCTAAACCCGATAATGCACCCCCAAGTATAACGCTCAACTTAGTTTTCTTCTTCATACGATCCAATCATCCTCTCATAGCATTCTGTTCCAGCTGGATCCATAACAATCAACATTCTAAATCTATACCGCTTCGTTCATCTCACGATCATGGACAACGAAAAACATGTTGACCACAATCGATCGATTCACTCGGCGGACTTGTGAACATCCTTATACTCCGATATTCATCATATTATCTTTTATAGTGAAACTTTTACTTGACGATTAAGGTCTTAAACCACTACGCTTTATGGCTTCTGAGTAGGAAATGGCATAGGTTTGCCCTATATGTGACCACAAAACATAGTTGCTTTGAGATCACACATAGAACAAACCCTATACTCCATTACGCCACGTAGGATCGTCATGAGGTTTCCGTATCCATGCCCGGTCGCAGCTCTTACACTGCCAATACCTTGAACCCATCAGACCTCCCCAATGGTTGCGTTTCCGCTCGATATTGTGCCGCTCCTTCCTCTCGGAAGTAGCAAGGTCGTCCTCTCCTGACCGTACACCGTCACCGTTAGTCACACTCGGGCGCGGGCATGGAAGCGCCTTTAAATGAGTGTACGCTGGTCCGTGTTTTTCAACGGTTTTCTTATATTCACACCCATATCTATTCTATATAAAAGCGTTCCGTCCATCTTGTAACAATCAATATACGTTGGACCTGTGTACCCCTTCTGGGATACATCCTTAGAATTCGATGGCGCCCAACTCACGAAAAACTCATGTTTACCATCTCCATCGACATCCCCAACACTCATGTCATTCGCTGAGTAGGTGTACGCTTCTCCCACGGGTGTCACACCGTCTGCTGGTTTGTGGCAAATCGTAGTAAGTATTGTTCCAAGGGGTAGTAGCCTCACTTCGCTCTGCTTCCCGTCCATTAATAACCGTAGATACTGAATACTTCGCCGCAAGTGTTCCTTCTTGTTCTAAGAAATTGGTGCTATCCTTCACGGTCGCAATCTTAATATCATCACGGTAAATGTTGAAGTCTACGCCTGTCAATCCAATCGTCGAGTGACCTGTGACTTCATGGGCTAATAACCTCCAGCTTAGAAATACTCCCTCCGAAGTCGAAGCTGCAACTAGACCTCTGTCTAGGTCCTCTAATTGTATGCCTCCGCTCTTACTCGCTTCTTGGTTCGGTTTGGCACTCACAGTTGTTAGACCCGTTATGTTAACCATTAGACTTACTCCTAGAACTACTGTTAGAAGCTTACTAGCTGTTCTCATCTTCCCCATTTTCCCTGATCACCTTCACTTTCCATTTATCGATTTGTAGATCGTGAGACAGACTTTCAGATGAATGATTACGCTTACAAATAAAACGTAAATTTCACCTCCCATGCTTGTTTCGTCATATTATTTTCTGGAATAATCCATTATTATTATACCGTGACTATTGCGCAGGAGATGTTTAATAAACCGTATTTTTTCAATAAAAGTCAGTTTTTCCACTAGATTAGAATAATTATTAAAAAGTATTGATTTTATTTAGCGGAGCATATATAGTAAGTATTATTAAAAAATTAGATGAGGTGATTGCCGAAATGACGGTAGATAACAACAAACTTACAACTAGCTCGGGGGCTCCTGTTGGAGACAATCAGAATTCTATGACCGCCGGTTCACGCGGTCCGACACTAATCCAAGACGTACACTTGTTAGAAAAACTCGCACATTTCAATCGGGAACGTGTTCCAGAACGTGTCGTTCATGCTAAGGGTGCTGGAGCGCACGGTTATTTCGAAGTGACTAATGACTTATCTA
The DNA here is from genome assembly GCF_050433705.1 of Paenibacillus sp. DS2015. Taxonomy (NCBI): domain Bacteria; kingdom Bacillati; phylum Bacillota; class Bacilli; order Caryophanales; family Paenibacillaceae; genus Paenibacillus; species Paenibacillus sp. DS2015. The sequence goes on from NZ_JBNPWS010000005.1 coordinate 82,407, forward strand.
AATATACGAAGGCTGCCTTCTTATCTGGAGTAGGTAAACGCACTCCTATGTTCGCTCGTTTCTCTACCGTAGCTGGTGAACTTGGTTCTGCTGATACGGTACGCGATCCACGTGGGTTCGCACTTAAATTCTATACAGAAGAAGGTAACTATGACTTAGTAGGGAACAACACTCCTGTCTTCTTCATTCGTGATGCGATTAAGTTCCCTGACTTCATTCATACACAGAAACGTCATCCACAGACACACTTGAAGAGTCCGAATGCGGTATGGGATTTCTGGTCACTATCACCTGAATCCTTGCATCAAGTAACGATTCTAATGTCGGACCGGGGAATTCCGGCTACTCTTAGACATATGCATGGTTTCGGAAGTCATACCTTTAAATGGGTAAATGCGGAAGGCCAAGCGGTGTGGGTGAAATATCATTTCAAAACAGAGCAAGGCATCCAGAACCTAGATGTTAACCTCGCAGCTAAGCTCGCAGGTGAGAATCCAGATTATCATACAGAGGATCTATTCAATGCGATTGACCAGGGGGATTTCCCTGTCTGGAGATTGCATGTGCAGATCATGCCGATTGAAGATGCCGACACCTTCCGCTTCGACCCGTTCGATGTTACTAAAGTGTGGTCGCAGAAAGATTACCCATTAATCGAGGTTGGCCGCATGGTACTCGACCGTAATCCGGAGAATTATTTCGCTGAAGTGGAGCAGGTTACATTCTCCCCTGGTTCTTTCGTGCCTGGTATTGAAGCTTCACCAGATAAGATGCTACAAGGTCGTCTCTTTGGCTACTCTGATGCTCATCGTTATCGTGTAGGCACCAACCATAATTCACTACCCATCAATTGTCCCCATGCAAAAGTCAGCAATTATCAACGCGATGGGCAAATGCGTTCAGATAGTAATGGTGGAAGTTCCGTCTACTACGAGCCTAACAGTTACGGCGGTCCTACAGAATCTCCAGCGGATAAGCCGTTGGCTTTCAAGGTATCGGGCGAAGCGGATAGCGTTGGCTACGATCATCATGATCACTTCACACAAGCAGGTGACTTATACCGTCTCCTTAGTGAAGATGAACGTACTCGTCTCGTTCAGAACATTGTGGGCGCGATGACACCTGTCGATTTGGACGAAATTAAGCTTCGCCAGATTGGACACTTCTATAAAGCTGATCCAGAATTCGGACAGCGTATAGCTGAGGGTCTGGGGTTGTCTGTGCCGGGTGTTGTGTAAGAATTAGGTGGATAAATTCCAGTTAGATGATCTCCCAGCAGTATACAAGTCATATTAGCAGGAGGACTTCCTGTTATTCATCATTCAATCCTTCAATCCGTAGTTTATAGATTGAACCAACATAAATTTTATTTATCAAGGTCAGGAATCATGCGCTTTAGCGCATGATTCCTGACCCTTTTCATTGCTATGCTGAACGGTTAAAGTACTGACTTCTCTACTTCATGCCACTGAAAGCCTAGTAACACGGGTGGTATGTATACGGGCATAATCCATTGATAGCTTAAATCTAATATGATTTCGCCAAGCCACAGTCTACCTTTATCATCCAACTGCATCTTCCATTTACCGCTGGCTACTGCTGCTCCCTGATTCACTCGATCCACTGCTTCTTCATATGAAAATTCCTGCCCTTTATTATGATCAACAGCTGCTAGTGCCGCTTCATAAGCAAGCTTCTGTTCTTGTTCTTTTTCCTCTGTGAATTCTGAATCATATACTTCACAAAAGTCGAGACCTTTCAGATTATTGCTTTCGATTAAGTATTTAAAGGCTTCTGTAACGTATACTGTTACTGTCGCTACTTCTTTAATCTTAAACATATACGTGTTATCAGGAATTCTATTCAAATCAAATACAAGTTTATTAAAATCTGCCCATGACCCATCTTTATACCTTCGGCTGTCTGTACGCTCCCAATCCACACAATCCAGTACATTGATTATGTTTAATACATGAAGATTCAAGTCATCATGTATTAATGGTAAGATTTCAGTTTCATTTGAAACAACTGGAGCGATGACTTCCTTCACACGTTCCGAAATAACAGGCTTTCCAACCCTGTAAACAGGGAAGTCTTTATATGTCATTTTATAGAGAGTCTCTAGTCTAATAGATGTCCAATCATGAGCATTTAATTCATAAATTTTCACTCTACCATTCTCCTTCAATTTGAAATATTTCCAATTTTAAGTCTTCCAAACAATAGCTCTTCTCGAATAAAATCTAGCTCTTCAAGGACTTTAACCTCATTATCTTTTACTTTCTCTAATCTCTTCAGAACAAATTGATAGTAACTCACGGCATGTCCTCCATTATGCGTAGCCATCGTTTGGCCATCTATGATCGTAGTAGACGATCCTTTTTCTTTTGGTGAAAATACTCCATTTCCAGAAGAGTTACGATTAATATTAAGATCATCCAATATTTTTCTTGTATCTATCGCAGCTTGAGATCGTGCGTCAGCATAGGGCACAAGATGATGAGAAACCCAACCATCAGGTTTTTTCATATTTGTTGCTTCCTCAATTTCAGCTGTCAAAACCTTACTCGGTGTACCCTTAACATCTGTCAACAATTTTGGACTCAAATTTTTATAATTTTCGATTTTACATGCTGCTTGAAGATTATGGATAAGAATACCAATATCTGAAATATAATACGTATGGAAATCGGTAACGGTAAAATTATACACACTTGTTGATTCATTACTAAGAGTAATGGCACTGATTTTTTGGAGTGATCCATCTTTCATCTCCAGTTCATTGCCTACCGACAGTTCATCGGCCGGTACCCATCCTTTACCTTTCACGGCAAGCAACCACAAGGATTATTCTTATAAATCTGTTTAACCTTCTTGAAAGCTGGCAAGGCTTTCTTGGCACCCGGCACAAAGGCTCCTACAATGGGGACCATCGAACCTAACGATAAAAGTGCCTCTCCGTACTGTCCATCTACTAGATAAATAACTCCGTTTACTGCATCGGCAGCCTCACCCAAAATCGGTATCATACCAATATTTCCCACAATACAAGTAACTAGTTCTTTCCCTACTTTATTATCACAAGCAATTAACTTTGCTGAACCTTGCCAAAACTGCGTTAGACCGGTCGGCCCATACATATCTCTAAACCAAGTTTCGTATCCTGTTGATGGGACGCTACCTGAGCTACTAGGATTATAGACATAACGATCATGATATTCCATACATTTTTCGCAAGTATGTATATCTCCAGACTTAATCGTTTTACCTTTATATATCTTTGGCGGAGGAGGAACGGCATTTAGCTTATTTATTGGATCATTAAATACATTTAGAGTAAAGGTTTGAATGTCTTTTCTCTTTTTACCATCCAAACGGTATACAAACAATTTATATGGTCCAGTTTTAGCCCAGTATTTAACCTGCCCGTACATGTACATCTTATAACCATCTAACGGCGTAAGATAAAAGAAAACACCAAAAACTCCACCCTCCCCAAAGGGAAAGCGGAGTCTTCATAATGTTCCGAATAAATTTTAATATAGCTTTTAATTTAATATCGTTCTACATATAGATATCCACAATGTTCGTCCCGTTCAAACGTACACGGTCGAATTCTTTCCGAGCCATCCGAAGCCCACCTGTCCGATAACGATTGGTTGTCTCCTCGGTAGCAACGCTCTGACCATTTACAGTGACACGATGAGCTCCGTCACTATTTAAATGATATACAAATTGTACTGGAGCTCCCGCATATTCGAAGTCGAAATGTAGACCCTCTAACGTTTCTGGTAACACAGGATCTATGATCAAGTCACCTGCCTCTTGGCGGATTCCTAGAGCATTAGAGATCAACTGATTCATATAGATCCCCGGACCGCTAGAATAGATTCTCCAGCCCCCTTTTACAGGCACCTGTCCGCTACGCAATTCATCAAATCTCTCCTGCGCTTCATAACGCGTGTTGAATTTACCATCCGAACTACTAAAGTACGCATTACTTTGGCGTATTTCGGCATTCGGAACTACATCTTGAATTCCAATTGGATTGATCCGCGCGAGCCCGCTCCAGACTTCATCATGTTTACCGAGCTTCGCCATAGCTTCCACATAACGGATGTGGGCATGCACATATTGAAGTCCAATCTCACGTCCGAAGTTAGCGGCTTGCTCAGCTCGTTTAAAGTGGGTGCTTACGCCTCCCACATATTGGGCAGGACGATTCATTAACCGTACACCGTCTGGGCAGAACAATTGTTCACGAATGATGTCGTAATGCGTAGCCGCTTGCTCAGGTGTCAATAATTCACTGATCATACTACGTGTCATCGGTAACAGACGATATTGAATGCCCGTCTCCGTGTCGCTTGGGTGTACCATCAATTTCACCTGTTCAGGGTTCTCCATGTATAAGAAACCTGGAATGACTTCGGTTTGCAGCATATAGTGGTTGAAATCCCGTTGGATTCCCTCAGCCAGACTACGCAAACTTGCCGCTGAAGCCGCGTCAACAACTTCCATTACGTGTGAGAATTGCTTCAAGGTCTGGTAGGTTAGTGCAACCGTCCAGCTACTGACCATATACTGCTTCAAATGTGCATTAGCAGGTTGAAGGGTATCATCCCAGTCGCCATCACCATAAGAAGATAAATGCGTGCCATGGAGAAAATGACTCTTGATATACTCAATTTCCTTATAGGCATGATCTAATATCGTTGCCGTTTCCGTTGTGAACTCAAAGTTATGTTTGTTTGTATAAGGAACTAGCTCTTCCAATATGCTATAATCGCGCGTCACATTCAAATAATCGCCAAGTACTTTCAGCGGCCACACAATAATGTCACCGTGGCTTTCTTCCTGTTGCACCTTCGTATATTGATCGAACATGAACCACTGTGGCCAGTTACCGTCATCTTCGAACTGATGAGAATAGATATTTAATACTGTAGCACGTACCTGATCATATTTATGTGTCGCCATGAAGTACTCGACAGGTCCCTGACAGACATCACGCGTCCCCCATGCAGCTCCACCATATTGCTCTAGACCATGCGGTACAGAGTAGTGGACAAGCATATTATGCGTATACCACCAAGCGAGTCCATTCACCTTAAATAGTTCTGCGTCATCCCCATTCCCTGCTGATAAATGGAATCCATTCATCACAGAGCGGATAAATTCCCGATAACGTTCTATTTCTTCTTCAGCCTGACGCTCTACTACAGGTAGTTCCCCACCATTCAGCAATCCTTGAAAAGTCATCGTCCATTCACTGCTGGCATCCAGTTCCAGCACCGTCAATGAGGCTTCTCCTGCTTCAACATGGGTTGCAAGCTTACGCTCATCTGAAACCGTCATGTTCGTCCCTGCCACATGAATACGGTACTCCAACGCCGAGTAGATATCCGCACTTAACGAAGCCCCATCTGCATGAAAGGATAGATATTCGCCATGGTCATGCACATGATAAGGAACCTCATATTCATTCACATTCATCGTCATCTGATTACTCACTAGAAAACGGTATGATTTGCCCTGTTCAGAACGGACATTCAATCGTACCTCTGGCGTGTCTACTGTCGTAAAATTGGTGATGATCAGGAGATCATCTTGTGTTTTGTAATACCAGCGTACATAGTTGAACCCCATCTCGAAGAGTGATGGCATGGTCAATAATCGATACGTACCTTCTATCTCCACGTAGATTCGCTGACCTGATGTTTTCGGTACATTGAGCGCATTTCTCGCATTTGTCGTCATTTTATTGAAATTCGTATTTCCCACCACAAGCTGAGAATTAAAAATACCGTACATATAAGAGGTTGTCGTCATCACAGGGTTCTTCAGGCTCACATTGTCGCCACTCATTAGAATATGTCCGTGTGGACGCTCGACTCTTAGCTCTTTTCCCTTCAGCACCACATGCTCATAACGTTCTGTGAAAAAAGCTAGCAATTCATCCCCTTCTAGTTCCTCTTGATGACGATTAGGGAATAACCGATTTATTTCCGTTGTAGTCAAAGCTTCCGTCTGCAACGGAGTCCCCATGGAAGGAAGCAAAGAAACCTGATCCAGAAGCGTTCCTCCATCGAAGCTAAGTGTCTCCACCGCTGTACGAGCTTGTAATACTTCGTCTCCGAATTCTAGCGTAGAGATCGCCGTGGGATGATCATCCTTACAGATTCCGTAGAATACGAAGCTAGCTTCTCCATCTAGTTGAATACGCTCCGATTGTAAGGCTGTATAGGTGAATTCATATTGATAGACTTCGTTAGCTAGCGCCTCTTGTGTTAAGCAAGCGGGTATATTCGTTTCTTTATATGACAATCCATAGAATTGAAAACCATCTGTCGAATAGCCAACTGCCTTCGTTAGCGACCCCTGCTGAATGTATGGGAAAGCTCCACCTTGCGGCTGATTCTGCCGAGAACATACCACATATCCATGTTGCTCATCTTCAAATACGGTATGATCAATATATTGTGATAAATAAGCCTCGTTACTCCGAACCGTACCTGGATCAGCGTTCCCGATATCTTGTCCATAGATCACATCTATCTGCTTACCCTGTCCTTGGACTTTAATATCCCAGAACCATATGCCTTGCTCCGTCGGCGTAAACATCACTTGATAACGGACATCAGCTACTTCTCCCTCATATACAAGCCCATGTTCTAGCTTACGAACCCGACTCCGAGAGTTAACCCCGAGCAAAGGAAAGGCCTGAATTCCCTCTTCATCATGTAAACGTAAATATATATTGTTTAGCGAGCCATCGATTGAATTAGATAACAGTTGGTTGATCATCGTTGTTCCACAAGTAGCTTGATATAGATCCCCGCTCGGTAAAAATGTAAAAGCTAGACTTCCCGCTCTCAGACGAAGCTTCGTATCCGTCTTTGTTGTCATTTCTCAACACTCCTATCTCGATCCTGTTGATTTATCTATCTATTTATTTCAAAAGACGAAATCTACGCTCCGATACGTCCCTACTATTCGCTCCTACAAATACAGCAAATTCACCCGTATCACTTGTGTAACTCAAATCCGAATGATGATACCGCAGTTGCTCTTCAGTCACAGTAAAGCTAACTTCTTTAGACTCTCCCGGTTGCAGTAGAACTTTGGAGAAAGCTTTCAATTCCTTCATCGGCCGAACAACCTCGCCCGTGATATCACGGATATAGAGTTGCACAACTTCTACTCCTGCCGTATCTCCTGTGTTCGTGATCGTTGTTGTAACCTGTAGAGGACGGTCTGTCGTTATTCCCTCCGCTGAGAGTGCTATTTCACCATATTTAAATTCCGTGTAACTTAAACCGTAACCAAATGGAAATAAGGGCTCATTCGGGATATCCAAATATTTAGACGAGTAGCGATTATCCGGTTCGGACTCTTTTTGCGGACGGCCTGTATTGAAATGGTTATAATACACCGGCACCTGTCCCACAGCATGCGGGAATGACATGGACAGTCGCCCTGAAGGATTCACTTCACCATATAAAATATCAGTGATTGCTGTAGCTCCTTCACTACCTGGGAACCAAGCTTCCAACACAGCATCTGCTTGATCATGGATACCCTGAAGATCTAGAGGACGTCCATTGAACACTACCGTCACGATGGGCTTATCCAACGTTCTTAAGTGATCCATCAATTGAAGTTGTGCTTCGGGTAGACGAATGTCCGCACGACTTCCGCCTTCGCCACTCATATGTGAGCTTTCACCCACAGCAAGCACAATCACATCAGCTTGACGGGCAACGTCTAGCGCTTCCTTCCATTGCGTTTCTGTTATCGAATCGATACCTGAACCCTCAGCCACTAACACATTAGAGGATGTGATTTTAGCCTTAGCCTGAATAGCTGTATCCAGCGTCATAATATCTTCTTCAGCTCCCATCCAAGACCATGAGCCGAGAATGTCTTTACTTTGTGCGAATGGACCGATTAGAGCAATTCGTTGCTCGGCTTGAAGTGGGAGAACACCTGTATTTTTAAGAAGAACACATGATTGGGACGCAAGCTCCCGGGACACACTGCGATGTTCATCACAGAATACGATTGCCCGTTCAGCTTCTGGATCCGCTCCACGTAGTGGATTATCGAATAGACCCAGCTTGTTCTTCAGATTCAATATCCGTAGCACAGCTTCGTCAATCAGAGACTCCTCCACCTTGCCGCTTCTTACGAGTTCTGGTAAATGCTTAACATAACATGAGGTCATCATTTCGATATCAACGCCAGCTTGAACAGCTAGGTATGCCGCTGCGGATTCATCTTCTGCAACCCCGTGAGCAATGAGCTCAATCACCGCGCCCCAGTCAGAGATAAGCACACCGTCGAAGCCTAATTCTGCTCGCAATAAATCGCGCATCAAAGTTCTATTCCCTGTAGCTGGAGAACCATGGACGGTATTAAAAGAGGTCATCACTAGCTCACAGCCCTCATCCAAAGCAGCCTTATATGCAGGTAAGTAGTACTCTCTCAATTGTCGCTCAGACAGATCGACCGTATTATATTCACGCCCGCCTTCTCCAGCACCATATGCTGCAAAATGCTTCACACAAGCCGCTACACGGCTCACGTCATTCGTTAAATCTTCCCCTTGGAATCCACGTACAAAGGCACGAGCAAACAAACTATTTAAATACGGATCTTCTCCTGTCGACTCCATCACACGTCCCCAACGTGGATCACGCACAAGGTCAACCATTGGTGCAAACGTAACATGTAGACCCGATACTGCGGATTCCTTAGCTGCAATAGCCGCACTTTGTTCTGCTAATTCCTGATCCCATGAACATCCTATAGCTAGCGGTATGGGAAAAATAGTCTTATAACCATGTACGATATCCGCCATAAAAATCATCGGAATCCCTAATCGGTCATTCTTCAGATGGTCTTGTTGCACTTGGATTACTTTCGCTGCCCCACCTAGTCCTAATATAGAACCCGCTTGGTTCACTGTTTCCTCTGTGATTCCGAGCGATTCCATTGGACCTGTGATCTGACCATCGTCTTCTGATCCCACGAAATAAGACGCCACTAATTGCAGCATTTGTGCTATCTTCTCTTCGAGTGTCATCTGTTCTAGTAATCCAGACAATTGTTGGTTATCCACCGTTATCATCCTCCATTAACGTTCTTCTATCTCTCATCATTTGCTCGTCTATTTGTTATCATCATTCATCATTCATATTCAAAATCGAAACGTTTCGATACATAGACGCGCCAAATTCATCATATGGTTAACCCATGGGTAGCCATCCAACCTACGGTAAATATCGGGGTCCCCATCATCCCCAATGTGGTCACCCTGTACTTCTACTTCCTACTTCTTACTTCTTACTTCTTACTTCCTACTTCTTACTTCTTACTTCTTACTTCTTACTTCTTACTTCTTACTTCTTACTTCTTACTTCTTACTTACTTCTTACTTCCGTTGTATCCCAAGTTCCGCAATATCGATACAGCAACATTGGTTCTTCCCGTCATATTCCTTTAATAGCTGAGACCTTCCCTTGGCATGACCACAGCTATTTCTTTATAATCCCGCATCACATTCTATGAAGGATTCCTACCCACTCGATATCATCGATATTCAATCCATAATCCATCCATCTACGCTACCTTCCATGTAAGCTAAGTCATTGATTTCACAGAGTTTCGTTCCACCATTTCGATCGTTAGTTTATAGTCTCTATTCACTTCTGCACCGCCAAGTTTCTGGAACAGAAGATGTGCAGCAAGTGAACCTGCCTCACTCTTAGGTTGACGAATGGTTGTGAGTTTCGGATTCTGAAACTCCGCTAATTGAATGTCATCAAATCCGATGATCGAAACTTGCGAAGGGACAGCAATGTTACTTTCTTCGAATGCTTTCATTCCACCCACAGCCATTTCATCGTTACCATAAAAGACGGCAGAAGGAAGCTCACCTTGCATAATAAGCATTTTGGTGGCGCTATATCCACCTTCTCGTACGAAATTACCGCTAAGCCGCCATTTAGACTGTTCTTCTAAACCAGCCTCTGCCATGGCCCGTAAGAATCCTTTGTACCGCAGTTGATTATCATAGGAGTTGGCAGGCCCACTGATATAAGCAAGGGTACGATGTCCATGATCGATTAGGTAACGCGTTGCCGTATAGCCACCCTGTTCACCATCAACCAGAACATTAACCAGATAATCACTTGATATCTCCCGATCCATCACAATAATAGGAAATCCCTGCGAAGAGGCCTCTATTAGAACTTCATCGTGAATATTATAGGCAAGTACAATAGCACCATCTACTCTTTGTTCACGCAAGAACTTAACCGCTGTTGAGTCTCGCCCTCCCATAGAGCTACAGGCAATGAGGTCATAGCCATTGGCAAGTGCAACCTCTTGTACACTGTGGATCAATTCAGAATAATATGGGCCTGACATATCCGTCAGGATCAGGGCAATAGTCTTTGTATGGCTTCGCTTCAAGTCCATGGCGATTCCATTCTTGCGGTAATTCAACTCTCGGGCAGCTTCAATCACCTTCGTCCTTGTCTTCGCGCTCACTTTACTATCTCCACTCAGCGCATATGAGGCGGTCGACAAAGCGACCCCCGCTAGCTTCGCCACATCCTTAATCGTTGCCATTCCATCTCACTCCTTATCCAAATCGCATATTCATAACCGCTTATTTATTTCATACCTGAGATCGTATAGCCTTCAATAATATGTTTCTGGAAGAATGTAAAAATAATGACAATGGGAATGACCATAAATGCTGCACCCGCCATTTGTAATCCGAAATTGGAAGCATGCTGACCTTTAAGTAACGCTAATCCAACAGATAGTGTATACAAATCTTCATCATTCGCCATAATGAGCGGCCATAAGAAGCTGTTCCAAGCTCCGATAAAAGCTAATATTCCTTGTACTGCGAATACAGGTTTAGCAACTGGTATTATTAATGTGAAGAATATTCGAAGTTCTCCCGCACCGTCGAGTCGCGCTGCTTCAAGTAAATCATTAGGAATCGTAGACATGAATTGACGGAATAAGAAGATCCCGAACGCACCGACCATACCCGGAAGCACGATCCCTGCCATCGTATTTGTTAAATGCATTTGATTGATAATCAGATATACGGGAATCATGGTCACTTGTCCCGGAATCATCATCGTGGCTAGCACGAGGTAATATAATTTGTTTCTACCTGGAAATTCAAATTTAGCAAAGGCATAACCTGCAACCGCATTAAGTAGCAACCCTACAAAAGCCCAAAAAACAACGACTAATGTATTCTTAAGGTATATTAAGAAATCCAGCTGAACAAATAAATTAATATAATTATCCAATGTAGGATGCTTAGGAATAAATGTCGGCGGAATTGCTGTAAACTCATTCTCCGGCTTGAACGACGATCCGAACATCCATATGAACGGAATCATCATCACAAGACCTACTATAATAAGAAGGGCTATCATCGTCCCTTTCTCAATTCTTCTCGCTGTCATTGTATTGTCCTCCTCCAATTACGAATCGACTTTATTGCCATCATCTAGTACTCTACATCTTTCTTCTTCACAGCAAACTGTACAATCGTTGCCGCGATAATAATGATGAAGAGAACGAATGAACCCGCGGCTGCATAGCCGAAGTTGCTAAGCTGGAAACCATTGTTATAAATAAAGAGTGCCATGGAAGTTGTTGAATTAAGTGGGCCACCCTTAGTCATGATCAACGGTTCTTCGAAGAATTGAATCCAGCCGATCAGCGTCGTAATCGTAACAAAGAACGTAGCGAAGCTTAATAAAGGTAACGTAATATATATAAATTTCCGCAATTTACTAGCGCCATCAATTTCAGCTGCCTCATAATAAGAACGAGGTATACCTTGAAGTGCTGCCAGAAAAATGATCATATTCAGACCCATAGACTTCCATACTGCAAGAAGAATTAGAGATAACTTCGCAAGTGCAGGGTCTTGTAACCAATCCTGCCCAGGGACACCGAACCAAGATAAAATATAATTAAATAACCCATACTGACTATTATACAAATATCCCCATACCACAGCCACAGCAACAATGTTAGTAATGGAAGGCATATAGTAGACAACACGGAATGTTTTAAACAACAGACCTGTTCCATAATTCAGTAGCATCGCGGCTGTCAAAGAAAGGATAATAACTAATGGCACACCGATAATAACATAGTAAAAGGTATTATAGATAGATTTTAGAAAGATCGGATCTTTAAAGATATTGAAGTAATTATCAAACCCAACACCCTTGATATTACTATAATTAGCAAGTCCTGCTAAGTTAATATTAGTAAAACTGATTACAGCTGCAATGATGATTGGAATGATCGAGAACACAATTAATAGCAATAGTGCTGGTGCAATAAATAAGTATGGATATTTATATTGATTCCAGCGTTTCCAAATGCTCTGCACGGTCATTCACCTCCTATGTTTATCCTTTATAAATAAACGGGATACAACCCGACTTATTTCGTCTTCCAACGATAGTGGCGGGTTGCATCCGCGTGTGTACGGATCATGTGTAACTAAGCTTATTATTGTTTATTTAGAATTTCAGTAGCCTTCTGATTCAATTTATCTAACTCCGTTTTCACATCTACTCCACCGACTGTAATTTCCTCAAATGATGCTATTATGGCTTGACTAATTTCCTCCCACTCTTTTACGAATGGAACGGGTTTAGCATTCTTCAGTTGCTCTCCGAATGTCGCGATCAATGGATCTGCTAATCTGCTATCACTCCAAGCCTCTGTCACGGAAGGAAGATCTTTACCTAGGTCATACCATTTCAATTGTGTCTCTTTGTCAGTCATATAAGAAATAAATTTAACGGCTTCATCTTGATTTTTGGAGAAATTAAATACCGACAAGTTAGCTCCACCCATAAATGAGGTGTTTGTTTTCTCAGCTGGCAAGACAGCAATAGCCCATTTACCATCAATCTCAGGTGCCTTTTCCTTAACACTTGCAATCATCCATGGTCCACTAATGAACATAGGGAATGTACCATCTTTAAATGCCGCAAAGATATCACGGTCACTGCCTGTTGGCGTTAAGCCTTCATCATAGAGGCTCTTCAAAAATTCGATAGACTCTTGAAATTCTGGTTGGTTCAATTGCGCTTCACGATTCTCGTCAATAAGCTTACTTCCGTTCTGATACGCATACATAGCTAGATAGTTGGCATCCTTCGCGTCAATAGGTATTGCGTATTTCCCTTCACCATTTGCGACCAGCTTCTTACCCGCATCCTTTAATTCATCCCATGTCTTCGGCCCCTCTGGGTAACCTACTTCTGCTAGCAGATCCGTACGATAATAGAGCGCGCGAGTTTCTACATACCATGGAATCCCCACAATTTTGTCATTCACACTCATTGTATCTACAGATCCCTCATAGAAGTTTTCCTTATTTAGATTCGGATACTGTTCTAAGTAGGATGTCAGATCTAGCAACACATCTGCTCCACCGAATTCAGGAACCCATGTTGTCCCCATCTGTACTACATCTGGTCCGCTTTTAGATGCAATCGCTGTTAGCAACTTATCGTGAGCAGAACCCCATGGAATCGCCTGAACTTCAACCTTCAGACCTGGATTCTGTTCTTCAAAAGGTTTAGCGATCTCCTGAAAATTCTTACTCCCTTCACCCATGATCCATACTTTAAGAACTTTGTCTCCATCTTTGCTTGTATTGTTGCTCGAACAACCCGCTAATACGATTGAAAAGGTAAGGAGTACGGCCAACATCAGTTTTAATGATTTTTTCATCTTCATTCACCCCATTATCAAATTTCATTGCTTGTAAAATCCTCATTGTAAGCACTTTAATCGAAACGTTTCGATTAATTCCTAAAAAAATAAAAAAATCAACACATTGGACTTTATAAAGACCGACAACCCAGTAACAAGCGATTATATTGGGATATTTCAGGTATTACTTAGTTATACCCAATTATAATTAGCGTTAAACTTTCATGGATACGTGTTTCACAACATTCACCACAACATGATATATATATATTAGTGAAACGTTTCGATTTGTTTATTATAACTTCCTTTGGTAGCGATTTCAAGAAATATTTTTAGTTAGTCAGCACTGAATATCTCCTTACGTCAAAAGCGGCGGCAAGAGCCACGGCTTCTAAGTCTGCTCACTTTCATAAAGTTACTGTTTACGGTGAATGTTATTCAACCTTTATTCTTTCGTCCCTTGCCATAATGCCATAATCCTAAGCAACAATCTTGCAATCGTAGCTTAGGTTTTAATTATTCACATATTAACGGGACTGGAAGGGAGAATTTTTCATGTCATTAAATATCGACTTAGTTGGTGAAGAAAAGCGAAAACAAAATGAATTTGTTAATGCACGGACATACATATACGCGGCAAGGCCGCGTAACTAAAGAGTTTTGAGTAGGAGTACAATTGCTAAACTCTTCTCGGGTGTTTCAACTGTAAGCCAAGGGCAACAATTGGCGAGGCTGGAGGACGCATCTTCTAAAAAACTGGATTAATTTACAAGAAGGCTGTCTCCAGTGGCAACTATTATTTATGGAATGGTAGCTCCAAATATGGAAGTTACCCATATGCAATTCTTAATCCTAACAAGTATCAGTTTGGAAAAATCACTATAAATCCATAAGAAATTATATTTTTAATCATAAATATAACTAAGAATAACCTTATGTTATGAAAATAATCCTTCCCAAATTGGGAAGGATTATTTCATTTTAATCGAAATCTTGTAAAGAGGGCAAGCACCAATAGGAGTGCTGAAATACCCCATTTGATTTGTATATCAGCAATTTTTTGAGGATCAGTTGGTATTTGAAATACTACTCTGTATACAAAATATAAGAAGACAAAAGCAAAAATAATTATCATAATATTAAGTAGTCTTTTCAGCAAATCATCTCAAATCCTTTCGAAGTGTTTTCACACAAAAATTATATTCTAGGGCAATCTGCCAGAAACAACAATAAATCTCTTTTTATACAAATGTGCTGCAAAAATTAATTGAATCAGTTGATACGTTATGTAAATATTAATTTCCTTCTGCACTCTCCTTCAATAGAGGCTGATACATCATAATCGCATGATTCTCCGTAATAAATTGATCCTCTACACATTCTTGGGCGGCATTCAGCTTTCTACGATGAATGATATTGTGCCTTGTATATCCCCCCCATAGTTCAAGGATCATTCGATGATCTCGTTCGTAGACTTCATATGTATATCGTTCTGATTCCCGCGCACGCCACTCTCCTACTAACTGATTATCTTCCATCATAAGATGTAGTTGGTAGGGTACTGCTGTATCATTACGAATCTGTAGATCTAAATAATTGTACGCGCAGGTCGCCCCACTGCCAAAGGGCTGGGTTCGGTTCGCATCGGGGAACACATCATAACTATGACGATGCCGTTCTGTGATCGTTAATGCGGTATGGAGTGTAATCCAATAGATGAGATTCGAACATTGGCACAATCCTCCACCAACACCTGATTTGAAATCTCCATAGAATAACACCATTCCCTCTTGATAACCTTTACGCTTTGTCGGGTTTCCAATGAGCCTCCAGTAAGAAAATATTTCTCCTGGCTGAATGACAATGCCGTTCAATTGTTTCAGTGCAATTCGAAGATTGTTCACTTTGTTGTGCTGCATCCACATATCTACATTCTTCAATTCTCTTAATAGCGGTGTCGCATGAGAACTAATTGTATGGTCTAATAAATGATTAGAGATCGTCTTAGCGTAACGTTCGGCACCTATGATCCACTTCACATATCTTCGATAAACGAAATAACGCTTGCCCACAAACAGTCGCAGTGAAGATCTCTTCTTCGGCTTCATCCAGCCCCATCTCCTCTATTTCAAGGTATGTTCCCATTCCTCACGAAGAATCCCCATCTTGATGGCATCATAATATTCGCCTCTAACGATTCGTGCCTTACGTATGCAAGCTTCTTCCATCATTCCGCATTTGGAGGCAAGTCTTCTCATTCTTTCATTACCCGACCATGTACTGATTCCTAAGCGAACCGTGTCTACATTGTTGAATAAATAATGGATCCACATTCGAAATGCTTCTGTCCCATAGCCACCTGATCCGTTTCCATCACATCACGTAGAACAACTCTTTCACCTTGTAACTTAATGGACATTGTAGCTCATCTCCTGCTCATTATATCTTCATTCATTTTACCTTATATTTCATATTTTGTGGGTATTTCCATTTAAATTTCCTCCTTCTATTACTAAAAATGACTTATTCACTTATCAGAATTTGTAATTGAAAATAGTTTGATGTTTCTACATACTGGTTAATTACATTAAGTATTAATAAGATTAAAATTTTCATGAATTCACTATTTAAGGAGCGCACCCATGAAGAGAACAGCAATATTAAGTAGCATACTAGGGTTATCCCTATTAACCGCATGTGGAAATACCTCCGATGAGGGTGGTGAGGTTAACTCAAGTAAGAATTCACCAGTTACCTCCCAAGGAAAGGACATACCGAGTAATAGCCCTACAAATATAGACACCGCAAGTGCTTACTTAGAGGTAGAATCTATCGCAATAGATGGATACATAGCCAGTACAGTCTTTGACTTAGATAATGATGGAGACACCCTCATCTGGGGTGAACAGGATGTAGAATCTGCTGATCCGAAACGGATTCATGTCTGGAGTGGTGGCAACCATGAGCCATTGTCCTTAGATGAGATGAAGATGGGTTCTCAAAGTTTGTCTGACAGCGGGAAAGTCATTTACAACGATACCGATTGGGATCAGCCCGTATCTGAGCGACATGCTATTAAGGAATATGATCCTATAACAAAGGAAACAGCAACATTTACCCTGAACGGTGATCGTGATGAAATTCTGGCTGGGTCTCGTACAAATTATAGTGAAAATCCACGGATGTTTATCGGTATTCAAGATTATAAGAAAGATAAGATTCGGCCCTTTGTGTGGAATATGGATACTAACGAAATCACAGATATAGATTTAACAGAGACCATAAGAACAGAGACGCAAGAAGAACTGTCCATATATCCTCACTATGCCTTGAACCAAGACCAGTCTAAATTAGTAGCGGTTGTCTTTAATGTTGGAATTATTGCCTATGACTTGCAAACCAAGCAAGCGGAATGGGTATACACGACGGATAATATTTTTACTAACAATGAAAAAGCTCAAAGCAGTATTCTAACCACAGATGATCGCTATGTACTTTTTTACACTGAGGACGCCGATCACGGAATGCTCCAAATGGCCTTTGACTTAGAGACAAAAGAAACTTTCGAGATTGGCAAAGGTATTACCACCTACCCTCTTGAGGATGGTAACGTCATGCTGATCACAGATGAAGAAGAGTTCCATCTATTTAATATGGAAACCAAGGATTTAAGTACAACCTTTGTTCCTGAGCTCGGGGAGGATGATCGAATCGATCACTATACGGTAAGCGGAGATGGAAGTACGCTTGCCTTCGTTGTTAGAGATAAAGAAGATAGTTCTACACTCCTCATCTATCAAAAGTAAACAGCCCCCTGCTACATCGATACGGTCTTAATCTCCTTTCCATTGCCTTGACAATATACCCGTCGGGGTATACACTGGGTTTGTAAAGATAAAGCGCCTTGCCGGTCTGAATCTCACGAAAAACATGAACAGAAGGGTGGAAATCTGAGTATGGAATACGATAAGAGTGTAATCAATCGATTAAAAAGAATTGAAGGTCAAATTAAGGGTGTACAAGCAATGATGGAACAAGGCAAAGACTGTAGAGAGATCGTCACGCAATTATCAGCTGCACGTAATGCTATTGATCGTACAATGGGCGTCATTGTAAGTGTAAATCTTGAACAATGCGTTAGGGAGAATGTCGAGAAAGGCGAAGGAACGGAACACCTTGTGAAAGAAGCGGTGGAATTACTGATTAAAAGCAGATAAATCTTCATGAACACTCTAATATTCAGGTAACAACTTGACCCGATATTCATTATTCTTCTTATTCGAAAAGTAAACAAGTCCCCTTCCAGCTGTTCAAGCTTGTGTGTTATTTACCGGTGAGCGAATGTAATCATAGTTGGTTAGGAACTAACCAATAAGAGTTTGACGAATTCTTTTTTTTACCTTAATATATACCCTTACGGGTATGGGTATATAGACATTAGATGCTATGCTACTTACTACGACAATTGCAAAAATAGAAAAAAATTTATCCAAAAATATACCCATAGGGGTATAAGGATCATTTTACCAGGGGGAAAACTTGAATGATTGAAAAGAAAAAAACAACAATTGTATTATTTAGTGGTGAATATGATAAAGCTATGGCAGCTTATATTATTGCCAACGGAGCTGCCGCTTATGATCATGAAGTTGTCATCTTCCATACTTTTTGGGGACTAAATGCTTTACGTAAGGACGAGCCATTGACACTAAAAAAAGGATTCCTTGAAAAAATGTTCGCGAAAATGATGCCTCGGGGTGCAGATAAGATGGGATTATCCAACATGAACTTTGCTGGAATGGGTCCTAAGATGATTAAGCATGTTATGAAAAAACATAACGCGTTGACCCTCCCTCAATTAATTGAGCTGGCACAGGAACAAGATGTGAAGCTAATCGCTTGTACCATGACCATGGACTTATTGGGCTTACAACAAGCTGAATTGTTAGACGGAATTGAGTATGCAGGAGTAGCAGCTTATCTAGCAGATGCTGAAGACGGTAACGTCAACTTATTTATCTAATCTAAAGGGGGTTCTCAACTGATGAGTACGATTCTAAATGCCGTGATGATTGTGGCCGTTGTTTGGTTTGTATATCAGCGATTAGTGCCTGTAAAGGGCATTAAGAATATCAGCACGACAGCGTTAAAGCAAGAGTTAACTCAAAAGGGAAAACAGTTTATTGATGTCCGTACGCCTAACGAGTTTAAAGGTAATCACATCAAGGGCTTTCATAATATTCCTTTGTTTGATCTTCCAAAAAGAGCGCAGGAACTTTCAAAAGAACAAGAAGTTGTGGTCATTTGTCAAAGTGGCATGAGGAGTAGCAAAGCAAGTAAGTTGTTAAAAAAACTTGGATTCAACAACATAACAAATGTTAAAGGCGGCATGAGTGCTTGGCGCTAATCAAAGGAGGCTATATAGGTATGAAAGAAATTTCACCTGTTGAAGTAGAGGCATTAGTAAAAGAAAATGCTCCTATTCATATGATCGACGTGCGAGAAGAAGATGAAGTGGCAACAGGAATGATCCCTACAGCGATAAATATTCCTTTAGGCTTAGTTGAATCAACAATGAAACAACTGGACAAAACAATAGAGTATATTATCATATGCCGGTCAGGTGGCAGAAGTTCAAAGGCTGCTAAGTTTCTTGAAGAACATGGATATCTAGTACTTAATATGACGGGCGGTATGCTTGAGTATAATGGGCCAAAAGAATAATTTTTTCGCTCAAAAATATACCCCCATTCGTATATAAATAAGGAGGAATAATGATGATAAATACAAATTCAGTTTTAGATGCCAAAGGATTGGCATGTCCAATGCCAATTGTAAGAACTAAAAAAGCTATGAACGGTTTGGAACCCGGTCAGGTATTGGAAATCCAAGCGACGGATAAAGGTTCAACGGCGGACATGAAAGCTTGGTCAGAAAGTACAGGCCATCAATATCTAGGTACCGTTGAAGAAGGCACTGTTCTGAAACATTACTTGAGAAAAGCAAGCAGAGAAGAAGAAACAGACAAGAAGCATGAACATGTTACTTCTAATCAAGAACTTCTTGCACAATTAGATTCTAACCACAATATCACTGTGCTTGATGTTCGCGAATCAGCGGAATATGCATTTAATCATATTCCGAACGCTAAATCACTTCCTTTAGGGGAACTAGAAGGACGTTTAAGTGAATTGAACCCAGATACCGAAGTCTATGTCATTTGCCGTACAGGTAGCCGAAGTGACTTAGCCGCACAAAAACTAACATCAGCAGGATTCAAGCACGTTATCAACGTAATTCCTGGCATGAGTCAATGGGACGGCCCTGTAGAAAAGTCACTAAACTAATCAAACACAATACAAACACAACCTTGGAGGAATTCATCATGACTAAAAAAGTAGCAATCATCGCAAGTAATGGCGGACTATTTGACGCTTATAAGGTATTTAACATCGCAACAGCAGCAGCTGCAACAGATCAAGAGGTTGCCATCTTCTTTACATTTGAAGGGTTGAATCTTATTCATAAAGAAGCCAATAAACAACTTCCAATGCCAGAAGGGAAAGAACATTTCGCCGAAGGATTCGCAAAGGCTAATGTCCCTGCTATTCCAGAGTTACTTGCGATGGCACAAGAAATGGATGTGAAATTCATTGGTTGCCAAATGACCATGGACGTTATGGGACTTGAGAAAGAGGCTTTTGTAGACGGAATTGAAGTAGGCGGCGCTGTAACATTCTTAGAGTTCGCTAAAGATGCCGACGTGACCTTAACATTCTAAATTTAAGGATGATGTGTGTGTGAGTTTATATAGATGTGTATTTCATGATTATGAGGAGGAGTAAATTGTGTCAGTAAAAGAAATGACAGCTAAAGAGGTTGCTAAGAAAGTAATCAATAAAGACCAACTATTTATTCTGGATGTGCGGAATGAAGGCGATTTTACAGATTGGAAAATTGAAGGCGAGAGTATTGAGATCCTTAATACCCCCTACTTTGATTTACTTGATGGTGTAGAAGAAGTAATGAAAAACATCCCAGCTAATAAGGACATATTAGTCGTATGTGCCAAGGAGGGCTCTTCCGTTCTAGTATCCGAAATGTTATCTGAGGCCGGACTTACCGTGTCTTATTTAAAGGGCGGAATGAAAGCTTGGAGTGAACATTTAGAACCCGTCAAAATTGGGGATTTGACTCATGGTGGCGAAATTTATCAATTTGTACGTCTTGGTAAAGGTTGTTTATCTTACATGGTCATATCTAACGGTGAGGCCGCTGTTATTGACTCTACAAGAATGACAAACGTCTATCTAGACTTCGCAGATCATATTGGTGCACGAATTACACATGTGTTAGATACACATTTACATGCGGATCACATCTCAGGTGGAAGACAAATAGCAGAAAAGACGAATGCAACCTATTGGTTACCTCCCAAAGATGCAACAGAAGTTCAATTTGAATACCAGCCATTAGAAGGCGGGAACGTCGTAACCATTGGAAGTACAGCTATAGCCATTCATGCCATATATTCTCCTGGTCACACCATTGGTTCAACATCGTTTGTTGTCGATGACAAGTACTTGCTGTCTGGAGATATTCTATTCATTGATTCCATTGGTAGACCCGATCTAGCAGGATTAGCTGAGGACTGGGTGGGCGATTTGAGAGAAACCCTTTATATCCGTTATAGAGAATTATCCGATGATTTAATCGTATTGCCTTCTCACTTTATGATTATTGAAGAACTAAATGAGAACGGCAGTGTTGCTAAGCAATTAGGTACGTTATTTGCGGAGAATCATGGTTTAAACATTGCGGATGAACAAGAATTTAGAGAGATGGTTACAGGAAACTTACCTCCACAACCGAATGCCTATCAAGAAATCCGTGAAACGAATATGGGTAAAATCACGCCAGATGATGAGAAACAACGTGAGATGGAAATTGGACCGAATCGTTGTGCGGTTCGTTAATCACGAAATACTGACTCAGATAACATAGATACTACAAATAGAGGAGAAATGAATGATGAATGTAGATAAAGTGTTAGATGCTCAGGGACTAGCTTGTCCCATGCCGATTGTCAAAACAAAGAAAGCTATGAATGACTTACAATCCGGTCAAGTGTTAGAAATACATGCTACAGATAAAGGGGCTAAGGCAGACTTAGCTGCTTGGTCAAGATCTGGTGGACATGAGCTGTTAGAATCTACCGAAGAAAACGGCATTTTTAAATTTTTGATTAAAAAAGGTTGATACAGAAAAGGGAACCAATAGGGTTCCCTTCTCTTTTATAAAGGAGAATGAATATGGACATTACATTTATCATTACGATCTTTTTAATTGGGTTTATTGGGTCCTATGTATCCGGAATGCTGGGTATAGGCGGATCCATTATTAAGTACCCCCTGCTTCTATATATACCACCTATCTTCGGTATCGCAGCATTCAGTGCGCATGATGTGTCAGGAATAAGTGCTGTTCAAGTATTATTTGCTTCGATTGCTGGTGTCTGGGCCTATCGTAAGG
Organism: Paenibacillus sp. DS2015; assembly: GCF_050433705.1. Classification (NCBI taxonomy): domain Bacteria; kingdom Bacillati; phylum Bacillota; class Bacilli; order Caryophanales; family Paenibacillaceae; genus Paenibacillus; species Paenibacillus sp. DS2015. Next base: position 104,724 of record NZ_JBNPWS010000005.1, read on the forward strand.
GCGGATATTTGAATAAAACGCTCATTATATATATGGGAGGCAGTGTATTAATCGGTAGTGTCATTGGAAGTTTCGGATCGCAGTCCATGTCAGAAGACGGGATTAATATGGTCTATGGTGTACTAGCCTTAATCGCAGCAGTCATGATGTTTATTCCGAAGAAAGGAATAGATAATATTCCGTTAAACGAGGTCAAATTCAACAAATGGCTTGCCGCAATATTAGCTTTAATCGTAGGTTTAGGTTCCGGTGTTGTGGGTGCAGCAGGTGGCTTCCTATTAGTACCCATTATGCTAGTCGTTCTGAAAATCCCTACACGCGTGACCATCGCATCTTCACTTGCGATAACCTTTATCTCTTCAATTGGTGCAACGGTAGGCAAAGTAACCACAGGACAAGTAGATTACTATCCGGCCTTAATCATGATTGTAGCTAGTATAATCGCATCTCCTCTTGGAGCAATGGCTGGTAAAAAAATGAACACTAAAATTCTTCAAATCATTTTAGCTGTCCTTATTTTAGCGACTACGGTGAAGATTTGGTTGGGTATCCTCGCATAAGCTTGGATTTAAGTAACTCCCCCTTCATGTTAGTCAAGAAGCAGATCACCATTTGGCCATTCCATGCAACAGGTGGGTTCATATCATGAAAAGGATACCCATTGCGAATGAATTTGTAAAAATCGTAAGATAACGAAGATAACAAAAAACAGGTCAATCATGGTGGTATCTGACCATAATTGACCTGTTCATTGTAACGCCCAAATGGCGGAATCTCTATCCGGGTATTACATGGGTTATATGTGTTATTCCGATGGGCTCATTCGGTACTGGGTAGCCACAATAGATTTTTATACACCTACGTAATCTTTAATTATCACGATTAGCAAAATGTATTTCTACAGCTTCATCTAAAGTCATTGCCTTTTCTAGATTATCATCAACAAGTATAAGTAAAGGTCCTTCTATCAAATGTCCTTCTATAGTTCTAACTTCAAACGCAGCAGCCCAATATTGAGGGGAAATTTTAGAGATCTCAACACTAATTAGTATCAATTCGTAATTTCCATTCGTATCTTTATTCACATATTCGAGTGCCAATTTTTCTGCTTGTTCTCTTGATAGTTCCATTATCTGATACCCCCCAAATTCCATTATATACCAGCTAGCGTGAAGTTGTTCGGCTTCATTTAAAGCATTCCATTTATTAGGGCCATTTGCAAGCATATCATAGACGAATTGCTCTGGAGCATTGAATTGTGTTAAATCATTCATAGGAACTCGTCCAGTACGTGGTAGAGTTGAATATGCTTCTTTTCCTATACTTCGATACTGTATGATATGAGATAGTTCGTGCCAAACCTCATATTGTGTTGGATTATTTCTCAGTACCAATGTAGCAGTATTATAGTTAAAACCGCCTCCTTTTCCAAATGGTACAAATTCATCTCCAACTTTCATAGTTATTCCTCTTTTTTCAAGATAGCTGCCTAACAGATTTAAATCTTTTTCACTATACAGTTTACCACCGAGACGACCTGTCTCATCGATAAAGTCAAGATTACCCGTCCCCTCAATCGTCGTTTTACTTGTAGTTGTAACAGTGGACCTTGTAGCGTCTACGGCTATTCCAGCTTTATATGCATCGATTGCAGCAGTTGGACTCTTATAGATCATCTTCGTAATTAAATCTGCGGGTTGGGCGAAGGCAACAGCTAAATCAATTCCGTTATAGAATTGTAATCCTACTTCTCCTCCAATGCCCTCGAACATATTCTTCTCAGAGTTTGCCGTGTCCCCCGCATCAGAACCATTGAATCCGTTCCATATTCGCGAAAATCCACCGGTCACATTACTTGATCCGTGCGTTGCAACATACGCTCCCAACATCCCTCCAACTACCGTTTCGGATGTTGCTATACCGAGCGTGACTCCAAAAAAGGTTTCCAATCCTCCACCTATCGCTTGCACTACTCCTAATCCGACTTGCCCCCATTTTACGCTTGGTGCATTTAGTTCTTGATTATACCGATCTATAATGGCCCCCAGCACTTCCGGTGTTAGTACGGTTGGGTTCCCTTCGACGGTATACCTCGTCATGTCAACTGGTCGTCACCAGATTTATTGGCTTGCACAATAACTATCGCGGCTTATGTCCTGAATGTTGCCGAGCAAAACAGATATTCCAAGCCCTGTACTATAGTGGTCGACTATGTCACTTTGGAGTTACAGAAATTATCTCTTCACTCTCCTATCGCGGCGGAGTATTCTACGATAGCAAACAACTTCGAAAAATCGGTGAGAAAGCGAAGATAACAAAAAACAGATCAATCATGGTGGTATCTGACCATAATCAACCTGTTTTATGTAACGCTTTAGCGTTAATTAGGTTATACTTTTCAAGCATTACTGTGCGTACAACCAAAATGACGAAATCTATTTACGGGTATCACATGGGTTCAGTGTGTTATTGGTTGAATAATGGGTTCATTCGACACTTGGTAGCCTTCAAAATAGTTTAGGCAGTATTATAGTTCACTCAGTATTTTATCCGCCCTTAACCTTTTAATGAAGTCTTCCAATGCATCACTCTCAGAATCGTATACCACCTCAGAGATTACACTTTCTCTCTCATCTGCCGTATAGACACTCCACCTTGTAGATACCTCTCTAATTACAACTTCATTCGCTCTTAAGGCATGGTCACCGTACCAATTGAAGTTCTTTAATTTTTCATTTCCGATTATCTTTAACGTTTCTTCTCTTGTCATACAAATCACTCTCCTAGTTCACTTTTACTAACAAACCTAAATCCTCCAACATATTTACTGGTAATGGTAATTCAAATTGAATGCCTCTGCCCGAAGTACCAAAACCTTCTGCAATATGACCTTTCTGTACCTTTAGATCATCGTAGGATAATTTAAATTTTTTCATATATGCTTCAGCCTTCAGTCTAACATTTACATCAGGGCTTTGCTGAATATAAGTCTTTATATCGTTGAAGTCCCCTATCACTTCGTACTGATGATATTTTGTTACATCCTCTACATATGGCAATGACCTCTGGTCATAATTATATGGTTTCCCATCTATAACAGGTGAGGTATATCTACTTTTGGCGGCCCATACCTATCGATAATGTCTCCTGTTTTAGGTACAAATACTTCTTTTATTGCATTCCCATTTTTATCAAGGACATAACCACCGTTAGGAACTTCCGACCATTTAATCGAACCATCTGCATTTAGTACGCTTGGGTCTTTTGGTATTTGTATTTCATTTGGCCACTTACCTGATGATGCAAACTCATCAGCATAATTTGTTCCGTTGTATGCGTCCATTTTCTTAAGATAGCCTGTAAGATCATCGACACTGCTTGTCGATTTCTTTAACAAATCATCTATATGATTACCCGTCCCCTAAGTTGTAATCTTAAATTTGGAAATATAGAAGGTGGTAATTGTAAAAGCAATTACCACCTTCTATATTCCTTTATTTCTATTCTAAAAATATGAATTAAGTCTTATTTTTAATTCATCAAGTTTCTCATTTGCTTTCAATCTTTCATCAAAATCATTCCTCCAGATAAAATAATCGGATAGTCCAACCCTTGCATTGTTTATTTTTAGGTATATTTCATTCAACTCAAAGATCATTTGGTCATTTGGATATTTATTTATGAGTTCTATTGATTCCTCGATTTTACTTATAATGTAATTTAGCTCAGAATCATGCTGTTCTTTTAGAAGTACTAATAAACTTTCATATGATTTTTTTATTTCTTGAACTTTTTCCACTTGATAGGTCATCTCCTTAATTACTTCAATGGCGTTTCTGAAATGGGCTGTACACCTTTTATTTTCCATGGTTCTGAAATGAATATTTGATTGCCTCCCCCTGTGTAGATACTACCTTGATTCGCCGCAGGTCCCTCATATATTGTTGTACCTTGTGGTATCTTTATTGCATAAACCGAATCTAAGGGAGATGACCCAGTTAATTTTCCAGTGTTAGGGTCAATCCATTGTGGTTTAATAGCCATATCAATCCTACCCTCAATCCTAGTTATGGGGTTCCATGTAAAGTATTGCCCAAGGGCATTTTTCTCCCCACCGGCTTTTCCTACTCTATATAGAATAGTATCTTGCTGAAGTATTTCAATATTATACATACCACTTCTAAAAGTAGCTCCTGCTCCTGGATTTATTTCAGCTAATGGACCTGGGTTTTCAACCATATTATACGTATATTTAAGATCACCCGTCCCCTCAATCGTCGTTTTACTTGTAGTTGTAACAGTGGACCTTGTAGCGTCTACGGCTATTCCAGCTTTATATACATCGATTGCAGCCGTTGGACTCTTATAGATCATCTTCGTAATTAAATCTGCGGGTTGGGCGAAGGCAACAGCCAAATCAATTCCGTTATAGAGCTGGACTCCTACTTCACCTCCAACACCCTCAAACATATTCTTCTCAAAGTTTGCCGTGTCCCCCGCATCAGATCCATTGAATCCGTTCCATATTCGCGAAATCCCACCGGTCACATTACTTGATCCGTGCGTTGCAACATACGCTCCCAACAACCCTCCAACTACCGTTTCGGATGTTGCTATACCGAGCGTGACGCCAAAAAAGGTTTCAAATCCTCCACCTATCGCTTGCACTACCCCTAATCCGACCTGCCCCCATTTTATACTTGGTGCATTTAATTCTTGATTATACCGATCTATAATGGCCCCCAGCACTTCCGGTGTTAGTACGGTTGGGTTCCCTTCGACGCTATACCTCGTCATGATCGCTTGAATCCTATCGTAGGTTGGGCCATCCCATTCTTTCGTTGGCAACGCCCCTGTGAGATATTGAATTGCTGCCATCTTGTTCCCAGATTGAACCTCCGGGAGACTCATGCTACCGTTCAACAGGGCTTCACGGGCGATCGCTTGAGCCACAATCGCCAGCTTATTCTCATCTTTCCACCAATTCGGATCAGTAAACGTGTCACTGTTCCAAAAGCTGTTCTCTGCACTTTGTAAATCCTGATTCAATACCTTCATCGCTTGATTTACGGCTTCGGTGTGATAGGAAAGATTCATGTTCGCAAACACGCTCAACTTGGAATCATGTTCGATGCTTCCCATCATCTCTTCCAGTACCTTCTTATTATTAACCAAGCTTTGCATGATACTAGAAACGGTACTCTCATCCGTCTTATTCCCAATAATCTGGTACGCACTTAACGTTCCATCCCGAATCCCATTCGCTGTTCGTATGATCTCTTCTCGCTGTTCTTTGGTGGTTGCCTGGAAGTATTGGTCTGTTAATAGCAGAATAACGATCTGTTTGTCGCTCGTCAACTGATGATCTTCAATTCCCCAAAGTACTGTTGGCATTGGTGTGCCATCCTGTTGTAGCGGATCAAAATCACAGGCCGTTAGCGGTGGACGACTATAGTTCAGCGTTAGATTCACATCTGCGTTATACCACTCATCTGAGATCCCTAGCGCTTTAAGCTCCAGTCGATATTGCTCTGCCTGTTGCTGTACTTCATCCATATAGGTTCTATTCTCATACTTACTGTAAATGCTATAGGCGACCTGACTCCGCTCAATGCCGTCAAATGCTCGCGAGATTTGGCTAAGCTGCTCCACTGCTTGTCTCTGTTCCACTATCGTTCCTGTCTTCAGAAGTTCGAGGAGGATGGCGATCTGCGGTTCTCCCTGATACGGCTTTAAGCTTTTCTCCAAGGAGTTCTTTTGGAATTCAAGAAAAAATAACTGCCACCTATCGATTGAGTAAGACTTGACCGCCACCTTTCCGTCCCACTTCGTCCCCATGTTCACCCAGCTGATCGAGGGGGATTTAGAAAGGATTAACTTTAATTTCTCCTCGTTTTCCTCATACTGCCCGGCGGTCTTCTTCAATGTGCTCGCTTTGCCATCCAATCTCTCATGGAGGGACAACGTTAGATTTCGAATCTCACGCAGCAGGTCATCGACCTCTCGCGTAGCCGATTGAACATAGCCGGACTCTGGATATTGGGTGGGGATATCCTTTATGAGCTTATTCATCTCCGCATACATCTGGCTTGTATCATTCATGATACGGTTGAGACGCTCCATTCCCCCTGAAAGCTCCCGGATCTTATCCGGTTCGACTCGCTGTTTCATAATTCAACGCCTCTCTCTCCAATCCTCTCAACTTGGCATGATTAAATCCCCGTCATTACCTTCCCATCTAGTCGTGCTTATCCTGGACTAGACTTCGATGTAATGGCGGGGATGGGATCTTCTACTATATGATTTTAATTGTTCAGATCATCGTACATCGAACCCACGACGGTGATTGGAATGGCGTTCAACGCTTCGATTCCCTCAAGCTTGTCTAATACTTTATACGCATGATTTCCTTTCGACAGGACGGTATCATCTAGCCATACTTTGATGCCATATGTACCGTTTGGCATGTTGGCATGGGTGTATAGTGGTATATTGGTTGGATTAACGACAATCGTCACCTGTGTCGTTTCCGTGATCTTGTACATATGCTGGCCTGCCTTCACATATTCCCGGTAGTTATAATATGTGTTGCTACCCTCGGTGTACGACTCGCTATACCCTTCTAGAACCTGCTTCCAGAACTTATGAGAACTCCCACCACGTGCATCCGTATACGGGATCTCATTCACTTCTTTTGTATATCTGGATTCATCTGTATTTTTATCTAGCACACTGATCAACTTCACTCTGTTCACACTTTCGCTATTTTTCACAGATAAAATGCCTGTTTCTCGTTCAAATCCTCCACCGATCGGATGAAGAGGCTTGTTCCGAATATTGACCGCTTGTTTGTTACTATTGATATACATTAGATCTGTCTCATAGCGGAATGAATTAATGACGGCATTCACCATATCCTGATGATCCTCCGTCTCCCCATCCGTCGGCTTGAATACCACCGTCTTCACGGTCAAGTTGTAGCTCCCTCTGGGGTTGAAATAATATCCTGATTTTATCGGGTAATCATAGCTTTGTAATTGTTGATCGGTTGCAAATACGGCTTTATCATAGAGTGCTTTCTTGTTTAGTTTACTTCTAGCTGCTTCTCTAGCTTGGCTATACTCATTTTGCATAGAACTTCCTACCGTCCACCCTACTGTTCCACTCGCCTGTTGAATGAATGACCGTTCGTATTGACCGGGTACTTGGGTCCAGTTATATTTCACGCCACTAACATTCTGGTGGTGCATCCACCTTATGACAGAATAGAGATAAGGTTCGTTGGTCCAATAGAGCTCCTTTTTCCTTGAATCTAGAGCATCATCTTCAATGACATTCTGGTAGGTGTGCTCTGGGATTTCTTTGCGCCCGTTATACACATACATCTGATAGGGTTTCTGAACCGTGTCGGATTTAAATTCACTCGTTACGGTTCCGTTTCTGGTCTCTGAATGAGTTGTACAGACGACTTCTTCCTCTACTCGGGAACACGTCTGCCATGAATACGTATACTGATAAGGTCTACTTACCGAACCTGAATTGTGGATTTCTCCCATTCGTTCTAAGGGCTCTCCTGGGTCACTTAAATTTTTCCATTTCTCGTTCAATGGATCATCGCCGAAGTCCTCGCGTTTAATCGTAAATGTCGCCACCGGTGTACGGGTAATGGTCACACTGTTCTCATTGACGGCAGGGTTATTGAGAACGACGAACTCCCGCTGTAAATCGTCCGTCCCATTGGACACTTGCAGACCGCCCTTGGCATTTCCCGTCCATTGTGCATCTGGTAAACTTGGCAAAGTCAACTTCACCGTATTACTTGGCAATTCTAATCTCACCTGTTTAGAAAGTAGATCGTAGGGAAGCGATATCGGGGTGCTTAGCGTAACCGTAGACTGGAGCACATTGTTGTCCAGTTTTTCCTCGATCGGGGCCTTACCCCCTTTATTGATTTCAAATGTGATGTTCACACCCTCATTGGGCATGATGAAGGTCGCTGTCAGCAACCGTTCTCCCTTCGCTGGAATGCTCGCGATCTTCCCTTTGCTCTCATTCTTAATATGACCCGAGAAGGTGACCGGAACGGGATCTCCACTCTTGGTGGTAATAGCCCACTGGTAAGGAACATCTTTCTGTATAGATCCAAAAGTCGATTCGACGCGAACATCGATCTCCACACTAGATCCTTCCGGAGAGCTTGGTGGAAAAGATTCAAATTCAGCGGAGAGGTCTTCGGTCTCATCCGTATAGAACGAGAGCATAATGGGGTATTCAAAGTGAATGGCCACTGCCCCACCCCCATTAAACGTACCATCGCCAACGGATACAGTGCCTGAGTTTAACGTACTCGTCACAGCTTTGTTATTCTTTGCTATCACGGTGAATCCGTTCTTTAAGTACCCCTGAACATTCATGATCTGACTAGGCGCAATCTTGCCCGAACCGGATGGAGCCGGGGCGTAGGGTTTACCCTTATCAAAAAAACCGTTTGTAGCCCCCCATCCCACGGAAGAAGACCTACCCCAAATGGAATATCTGTTATAGCCGAAATCCGGATGAACAATAGGGATTGTCACCCCTAATTCATCACCCACAAAAGTCTTATAAGTCATTTTATCCTCATTGTAAAAATGAAACTTAGGCTTCCCTTCGAAATAGACCTTGTTGTCCTTCAGGGTGACGGTCGGCTTCTCATAGAACAGCTCAGACAATTTCTTCCCGTTCATCGTTGAGGAGACATACACTTGCACCTTGTTCGCCTTCATCAACTTCGTATATAAGGTACTATTGAGAGGGATTTCGGAATGAATAATATTGGTTGGTTCTTTGTTGGGATCTTTATTGAGTCCCTTATCCATTGCTTCCGCAAGTTTGTCAGCATCACTAAGTCTATTCTCCAACTGGCTGTCTTTAATAATTAAATTATTGTAACTCCAGTATCCTCCACTAGAATGCCACAGCTCCACAGCTGGATTATGTTTAATAACACCAATAAGTTCTGCTACTGGCTTCGCTGTCTCGTAGTCCACTAGAACTTCAATTGTCGGTGAAGCTGCCTGCACAGGAGAGAGGGGGCTAACGTATACACTAATACCTATGAATAACGCTACGACGAGAATAAAGGTTTTCTGTTTCATGCCCTACTCCGTCCTTGAAATTTAGTGATTACCATTGAAACATTCTACTATAATTGAAGTCTTTAAAATATTGACTAGGACCGGTTCTTGGAACATAGCCAACACTCCTGTATCCATCTGATGATACATCGATCACAAATAACCCTGGACTCGCATCATTTCCATCCAACCTGGAATAATCTATAGGATTTATCGTTAATACCAGACTATACAATTCAACATCTTTTGCATTCTTGACAAAAGCTACCTCCCTCGTGAAAGAACCGGTTAAAGGAATATGCGATTGTTTCGATTCAATTAAGCCACTCCAGCTTTCACTTTTCACCCCAGTTTCCACGGTAATCCCTACCGACCATTTAAGCTCACTTGGCAATTTAGGATACGTGCATTTGATTACATATTTGCCATTCTCCTTTACGAAGGTGATCTGGCTGGCAAGCTTCTCTAAGAACTCAATGGATTTCTCCTTCGTCATCCGACCATACTGATCGACATCGGTTACATCGTTAAAGGAGATCCCACCATACTTCTTCGTCGTTCCCCCTTCAGGTACAAGCTCCGGTGCAGGCGTCACCTCTCCCGTGGTGTTGGTCTGGATATACACTGTCCGTACCGCCTTGTCCCACTTCACTTATGCCCCGAATGCTTGCGCCACATACCGTGCAGGTACGTAAGTCCGCGCATTCTTAACAATCGCTACTGTATCCATGCGGTAGGTTCCACCGTTTAGCAGGTACTTACTCTGTCCTATGGTTAATACGAGCTTATTCTTCTCTAATTCAAACGAAGCTTTCTGCTCTTTCGCGTTCCATGTGGTGCTTGCACCTAAGGCTTCTGCAATAAATCTCGATGGCACTTGTGTTCTGCCTTGGGCATCTACAAACGGCTGGGCATCTGGAAAATTAACTTTTCTCCCGTTCACTACAACACGAATCTTGACATCCTCTGCTGAAGCGAACGATGTGGATAGTAGGGTGAACGTGAAGATAAGGGTGAGTAATAGTGCGATTTTTTTCATGATTATGGCTCCTCTTATTATATTTTGTTCATCCGTTGTAGCTAAGTAAATTGTCTTCGATTCTAGTACCCTCTTACTCATGTCTTCCTATCTACTTATTATTTGTTCCTTGTTATAGGCAGTTATGAAGAGGATTGTATTATCTTGAAATGCTAATCTCCATATTATGTTTAATAACACCGATGGGTTCTGCCACTGGCTTCGCTGTCTCGTAGTCCACTAGAACTTCAACCGTTGGTGAAGCTGCCTGCACAGGAGAGAGTGGGCTAACGTATATACTGATACCTATCAATATCGCTACGAACAGCATAATAAAGGTTTTTTGTTTCATGCCATACTCCGTCCTTGAAATTTAGTGATTACCATTGGAACATTCTACTATAATTGAAGTCTTTGAAATATTGACTAGGGCCCGTATTTGGATTAAAGCCAGCTCTCTTTTCTTCTAATGATTTAACGATCGAAAATAATCCTTGAATCGGATCATTTCCATCCAACTTGGAACGATCTTTGACGTCTATTGCTAATACCAGATGATATGACTCAACATCTTTTGCATTCTTGACAAAAGTTACCTCCCTCGTGAAAGAACCGGTTAAAGGAATATGCGATAGTTTCGACCATAAATCTCCACTCCAGTTATCACTTTCAACTCCGGTATCCACGGTAATCCCTACCGACCATTCATACCCACTCGGCAATTTAGGATACGTGCATTTAATTACATATTTGCCATTCTCCTTTACGAAGGTGATCTGGCTGGCAAGCTTCTGCAGGAACTCTATCGATTTCTCCTGTGTTATCCGTCCATACTGATCGACATCGGTTACATCGTTAAAGGAGATCCCGCCATATTTCTTCGTCGTTCCGCCTTCAGGTACAAGTTCCGGTGCAGGCTTCACCTCTCCCGTGGTGTTGGTCTGGATATACACTGTCCGTACCGCCTTGTCCCACTTCACTTCTGCCCCGAATGCTTGCGCCACATACCGTGCCGGTACGTAAGTCCGCGCATTCTTAACGATCGCTACCGTATCCATGCGGTAGGTTCCACCGTTTAGCAGGTACTTACTCTGTCCTATGGTTAATACAAGCTTATTCTTCTCTAATTCAAACGAAGCTTTCTGCTCTTTCGCGTTCCATGTGGTGCTTGCACCTAAGGCTTCTGCAATAAATCTCGATGGCACTTGTGTTCTGCCTTGGGCATCTACAAATGGCTGAGCATCTGGGAAATTAATTTTTCTCCCGTTTACCACGACACGAATTTTGACATCCTCTGCTGAAGCGAACGATGTGGATAGTAGGGTGAACGTGAAGATAATGGTGAGTAATAGTGCGATTTTTTTCATGATTATGGCTCCTCTTATTATATTTTTCAATCACTTGCACGAATATATTATGCTTCTTACACCATCGATGGTTAGGTGCCTTATGAGCCTCTATGTATTCCTATTAACCTGTATTATTTCCTTGTTATATGCATTAAGAAGAGACGTTTCTTTCGTAGGAAGCTGACCGCCGCTCCCTTTAACCTCCTATCCATTGGGATATTGTCACTTTATGTTGTCGAAAATATTGTACCATAATTTAACTTAATATCCTTAATCATTTATTTTGACTACAATTAATACTTATTTACAATTATTTTTATTCTAGTTATCTATTAATAAGTGACCATAAATTCAAAGAGTGCGGTCTGGTGTTGCCATCCAAGAAAAAAATCGACGGATTTCTCGAGCAATTTTGGCATGAAATGTAGTATTCACATCATAAAGACCCCCGTCGGTTCTTCACCCGATGTGCATATTGTACTTCTAAACAATCCAGACTGTAGTTCTTTCCAGTTGCTTAATTCTTTTCCACTTCTGTTCTTCCTAAAGTTTGTGGTCGATGTCTCTTTGGTAACTTCATCTTTGAACGTAATAGACTTTGTTATTTATAGCCAACCAGAGATGATTAACCTTCGTTTTCATCTTCAACACCTTCCTTCTTTAATCGTTGAGAAGAGAAGGATATAACAAAAAACAGGTCAATCATGGTGGTATCTACCCATAATCGACCTGTTTTTTGTTACTCTTTAGCGTTATTTAGGTTATAAATTATCAATCATTATTGTGCGTACAAACGAAATGACTAAATATTTATACGAGTATTACATGGGTTAAGTGTGTTATTGGTTGAATAATGGATTCATTCAGCACTGGGTAGCCCTCCGCATGATTACGTTTGTAACAACCACCTATTTAATCAACTTTCAAGCCTAAGATGTATTCTACTCTTGCTTTAGTAGAATCGCTTGTTTCCCTGACTTTATACTCATTTTTATCAATTAACTTTTTACAAACTTGAATATCTTGTAACAGTTGTTCAATGTCATTTTTATCTGCAGCTTCTTCAAATTCAGTGTTTTCCAGATAACTATCTAGTTTAGAATATATGAAATCAGAAATTTCTTTGTATTTCAAACTCTCTATTGCAATAGAAATAATATATAATGTTTTAGTAAACAAACTATCGTTTACTATTCGCCAATCTTCTTCCAAAGTTTTCGCTGAAACCTGCGCCACATTTAAACCTTCTTCTTCAATATATTCCTCAAAGTCTAACGCTACCGAGGTTTTTATTGATTCATAACTTGTCATATTCATATCATCAGTCCTTATTTCATATTTTCAGAATAAACATTTAACTGAATATTTGGGAACTTGCTTCTAAATTCCATAATCAAATTTGTGCAACTTTGACAGGCATCTAGTTCTGTAAACAAATCTATTTGACCTTTAACATTAGGGTCTTTTATCTGAGAAGCAATATCTTCAAGAATCTTAGCCTCCGTGTCATTAAATCGTGGAAAGTCATCATCAACATAGGTTTCCAATGATTTATCTGCTTTGGAATTACTAAAATCTCCAACATTACTACCCACACTATCAGAGGAATGAATCTGACTGTGTGCTTGAAATTCTTTTTTAATACCAGGTATGCTCACATCTGCTACTGCAACATTTCCGCTATTTAATTTTCTAAGTTTTCTATCAAGTTTATCCCTCTGTGTTTTTGAGAGGCTTTTGTATTCTTCAGAGTTTCTTAATTTTTCTATTTCACTGTTAATATCACCTCTAATATTTTGAGTTCTTTCATATAAGCTGTCAATTGTCCTACTAGGTAGTCTATTTTCACCCGTCCTCTTAAGAGGATCCACTGTTGACGGCATATCCAATGGCTTGGGTTTACCCGTCTCCCCAATACCAGACTTATTCCCCTCACCCACATCACTTTTATCAAGATCATCCAGCAACTTCATTTCCGGTATCTTAATATCCACTTTCGAATTTATGACCAAGACTACCTTTTTAATACTTTGACCTACCATTCCTCCACCCACTGCACTTACTGCAGCAGAGATCGCATTCTCTCCGACGATTTCTCCTATTCGTTCAGATCTCTGGCTTGGGGTGAGCTCCTTGAATTCTTTATAGAATTTCTCCATCGACCCCCATGTATCCTTCACCGTCTTCTCTATATAACCCATGGGATCCTTCTGGTATTTCTCTATTTCTTCATTTATATCTACGTAGATTTGTTTAATTCCTTCGATCGCTGCCTTCCCACTGTCTATGGGATGTTTGACAATCTCTACTGTAGTATTAAATATGTCGTCCACATTTCGGTCCATTCCGTTTATGAATCCTCTTCCAAATGCTATTTCTTCATATCCATCTAAATAGTGCTCCCGATAATCCACAATCTCTTGTTCTAGTTGTTTCGTTTTCCCTTCTAATCTCTGGTATGCCTCTGATCGTTCCCAATATTCGAGATACTCAAAGGTATCCGGGTCATACCCTTTATCCAATGCAAAGGCTATGAACTTAGGTACCTCGTCAAATAATACGGCTTGATACAATACCTCTCCCGCAAATAACGTGTACCCCTCTTCATCCGAATACTGTTGTAATAACCTATCTAAATTCGCTCGATTTACGGGTATTTCTTCCGGTGTTTCGACCTCTATCTTATCGGCTGATTCCGTAGGTGTGCTCTTTCGAGCTTGGAGAAGGGGCAACTTCCACTTATCCATAAAAGGGGGCTTCACCGCCACCTTCCCGTCCCACTTCGTTCCCATATTCACCCAGCTAAATGTAGGGGATTTAGAAAGGATTAACTTTAATTTCTCCTCGTTTTCCTCATACTGCCCGGCGGTCTTCTTCAATGTGCTCGCTTTGCCATCCAATCTCTCATGGAGGGACATGGCTAGATCTCGAATCTCACGCAGCAGGTCATCGACCTCTCGCGTAGCCGATTGAACATAGCCGGACTCTGGATATTGGGCGGGGATATCCCTTGTAAGCTTATCCATCTCCGCATACATCTGGCTTGTATCGTTCACGATACGGTTTAGACGCTCCATTCCCCCTGAAAGCTCCCGGATCTTATCCGGTTCGACTCTCTGTTCCATGATTCAACGCCTCTCTCTCCAATCCTTTCAACTTAGCATGATAAAAACCCCGTCATTACCTTCCCATCTAGTCGTGCTTCTCCTGGACTAGACTTCGATGTAATGGCGGGGATGGGGTCTATACTATGTGATTAGTTGTTCAGATCATCGTACATTGAACCCACAACGGTGACTGGAATGGCGTTCAACGCTTCGATTCCCTCAAGCTTGTCTAATACTTTATACGCATGGTTTCCTTTCGACAGGACGGTATCATCTAGCCATACTTTGATGTCATACGTACCGTTTGGCATGTTGGCATGGGTATAAAGCGGTATATTGGTTGGATTAATGACAATCGTCACCTGTGTCGTTTCCGTGATCTTGTACATATGCTGGCCTGCCTTCACGTATTCCCGGTAGTTATAATACGTGTTGCTACCCTCGGTGTACGACTCGCTATACCCTTCCAGAACCTGCTTCCAGAACTTATGAGAATTCCCACCACGTGCATCCGTATACGGGATCTCATTCACTTCTTTTGTATATCTGGTTTCATCTTCATTTTTATCTAGCACACTTATCAACTTCACTCCGTTCACGCCTTCGCTATTCTTTACAGATAAAATGCCTGTTTCTCGTTCAAATCCTCCACCGATCGGATGAAGAGGCTCGTTCCGAATATTGACCGCTTGTTTGTTACTATTGATATACATCAGGTCGGTCTCATAGCGGAATGAATTAATGACGGCATCCACCATATCCTGATGATCCTTCGTCTCCCCATCCGTCGGCTTGAATACCACCGTCTTCACGGTCAAGTTGTAGCTCCCTCTGGGGTTGAAATAATATCCCGATTTTATCGGGTAATCATAGCTTTGTAATTGTTGGTCGGTCGCAAACACGGCTTTATCATAGAGTACTTTCTTGTTTAGTTTACTTCTAGCTGCTTCTCTAGCTTGGCTATATTCATTTTGCATAGAACTTCCTACCGTCCACCCTACTGTTCCACTCGCCTGCTGGATGAATGACCGTTCGTATTGCCCGGGTACTTGTGTCCAGTTGTATTTCATTCCACTAACATTCTGATGATGCATCCACCTTATCACAGAATAGAGATAAGGTTCGTTGGTCCAATAGAGCTCCTTTTTCCTTGAATCTAGGGCATCATCCTCAATGATATTCTGGTAGGTGTGCTCTGGGATTTCTTTGCGCCCGTTATACACATACATCTTATAGGGCTTCTCAACCGTCTCGGATTTAAATTCACTCGTTACGGTTCCGTTTCTGGTCTCTGAATGATTTGTACAGACGACTTTTTCCTTTACTAGGGAACACGTCTGCCATGAATACGTATACTGATAAGGTCTACTTACCGAACCTGCATAGTGGATTTCTCCCATTCGTTCTAAGGGTTCTCCTGGGTCACTTAAATTTTTCCATTTCTCGTTCAATGGATCATCGCCAAAGTCCTCGCGTTTAATCGTAAATGTCACCACCGGTGTACGGGTGATGGTCTCACTGTCCTCATTGACGACAGGGTTATTGAGAACGACGAAATCCCGCTGTAAATCGTTCGTCCCATTGGACACTTGCAGACTACCCTTAGCATTCTCCGTCCATTCTGCATCTGGTAAACTTGGCAAAGTCAACTTCGCCGTTTTACTTGGCAATTCTGGAAATTCTAATCTCACCTGTTTAGAAAGTAGATCGTATGGAAGCGATATCGGGGTGCTTAGCGTAACCGTGGACTGGAGCACATTGTTGTCCAGTTTTTCCTCGACCGGTGCCTTACCCCCTTTATTGATTTCAAATCTGACGTTCACACCCTCATTGGGCATGATGAAGGTCGCTGTCAGCAACCGTTCTCCCTTCGCTGGAATGCTCGCGATCTTCCCTTTGCTCTCGTTCTTACTATGACCCGAGAAGGTGACCGGAACTGGATCTCCACTCTTGGTGGTAATAGCCCACTGGTAAGGAACATCTTTCTGTATAGATCCAAAAGTCGATTCGACGCGGACATCGATCTCCACACTGGATCCTTCCGGAGAGCTTGGTGGAAAAGATTCAAATTGAGCGGAGAGGTCTTCGGTCTCATCCGTATAGAACGAGAGCATAATGGGGTATTCGAAGTGAATGGCCACTGCCCCACCCCCGTTAAACGTACCATCGCCAACGGATACAGTACCTGAGTTTAACTTACTCGTCACAGCTTTGTTATTCTTTGCTATCACGGTGAATCCGTTCTTTAAGTACCCCTGAACATTTATGATCTGACTAGGCGCAATCTTGCCTGTGTCGGATGGAGCGGGGGCGAAGGGTTTACCCGCATCAAAATACCCGTTCGTCGCCCCCCATCCCACGGAAGAAGACCTACCCCAGATGGAATATCTGTTATAGCCAAATTCCGGATCAACAATAGGGATTGTTACCCCTAATTCATCACCCACAAAAGTCTTATAAGTGATATCACCCTTATTATAAAAATTAAACTTAGGTTTCCCTTCGAAATAGACTTTGTTGTTCTTCAGCGTGACGGTCGGCTTCCCATAGAATAACTCAGAGAGATTCTTCCCATTCATCGTTGAGGAGACATACACTTGCACCTTGTTCGCCTTCATCAACTTCGCATATAAGGTACTATTGAGAGGGATTTCGGAATGAATAATATTGGTTGGCTCTTTATCGGGATCTTTATTGAGTTCTTTATCCATTGCTTCCGCAAGTTTCTCAGCATCATCAAGTCTATTCTTCAACTGACTGTCTTTGATAATTAAATTATTGTAACTCCAGTATCCTCCACTAGAATGCCACAGCTCCACAGCTGGATTGTGTTTAATAACACCAATGGGTTCTGCTACTGGCTTCGCTGTCTCGTAGTCCACTAGAACTTCAACCGTCGGCGAAGCTGCCTGCACAGGAGAGAGGGGGCTAACGTATATACTGATACCTATGAATATCGCTACGACCAGCATAATAAAGGTTTTCTGTTTCATGCCATACCCCGTCCTTGAAACTTAGTGATTACCATTGGAACATTCTACTATAATTGAAGTCTTTGAAATATTGACTAGGACCCGTATTTGGAACAAAGCCAGCTCTCTTTTCTTCTAATGATTTAACGATCACAAATAATCCTTGACTCGGATCATTTCCATCCAACTTGAAATGATCTTTGACATCTATCGTTAATACCAGACGATACGTTTCAACATCTTTTGCATTCTTGACAAAAGCTACCTCCCTCGTGAAAGAACCTGTTATAGGAATATGCGATTGTTTCGATTCTATAAAGCTAGTCCATGTTTCACTTTTTACCTCAGTTTCCACGGTAATCCCTACCGTCCATTCATACCCACTCGGCAATTTAGGATACGTGCATTTAATTACATATTTGCCATTCTCCTTTACGAATGTGATCTGGCTGGTAAGCTTCTGCAGGAACTCTATCGATTTCTCCTTTGTCATCCGACCATACTGATCGACGTCGGTTACATCGTTAAAGGAGATCCCACCATACTTCTTCGTCGTTCCGCCTTCAGGTACAAGTTCCGGTGCAGGCTTCACCTCTCCCGTGGTGTTGGTCTGGATATACACCGTCCGTACCGCCTTGTCCCACTTCACTTCGGCTCCGAATGCTTGCGCCACATACCGTGCCGGTACGTAAGTCCGCGCATTCTTAACGATCGCTACTGTATCCATACGGTAGGTTCCTCCGTTTAGCAGGTACTTACTCTGTCCTATGGTTAATACCAGCTTAATCTTCTCTAATACAAACGAAGCCTTCTGCTCTTTCGCGTTCCATGTCGTACTTGCACCTAAGGCTTCCGCAATAAATCTTGATGGCACTTGCGTTCTGCCTTGGGCATCTACAAATGGCTGGGCATCTGGAAAATTAATTTTCCTCCCATTCACTACGACACGAATCTTGACATCCTCTGCTGAAGCGAACGATGTGGATAGTAGGGTAAACGTAAAGATAAGGGTGAGTAATAGTGCGATTTTTTTCATGATTATGGCTCCTCATATTATATTTTGTTAGTCCGTGTAACTAGTTGGATTATCTTCGACTCTAGTACCCTCTTACTCATGTATTCCTATCTACTTATTATTAGTTCCTTGTTATAAGCAGTTATGAGGAGGATTCTATTATCTTAAAATGCTAGTCTCCATATTATGTTTAATAACACCGATAGGTTCTGCTACTGGCTTCGCTGTCTCGTAATCCACTAGAACTTCAACCGTCGGTGAAGCTGCCTGTACAGAAGGGAGTGGGCTAACGTATACACTAACACCTATCAATATCGCTATGACTAGCATAATAAAAAATTTCTGCTTCATGCCATACCCCGTCCTTGAAAGTTAGTAGTGCTTACCATTGAAACATCCTACTATAATTGAAATCTTTAAATTTTTGATCTGGACCTATCTCTGGAACAAAGGCAACATACTTGTAGCCGTCTGATGCTTTGGTGACTGTAAATAAACCTAGATATGTTTGTTCTCCAGCCAATTTCGACCGATCTATAACGTCTATCGCTAATACCAGACGATACGATTCAACATCTTTTGCATTCTTGACAAAAGGTACATCCCTCGTGAAAGAACCTGTTAAAGGAATATGCGATTGTTTCGACCATATATCGCCACTCCAGTTATCACCTTCAACTCCGGTTTCCACGGTAATCCCTACCGACCATTCATACCCACTCGGTAATTTAGGATACGTGCATTTGATTACATATTTGCCATTCTCCTTTACGAAGGTGATCTGGCTGGCAAGCTTCTGCAGGAACTCTATCGATTTCTCCTGTGTTATCCGTCCATACTGATCGACATCGGTTACATCGTTAAAGGAGATCCCGCCATACTTCTTCGTCGTTCCGCCTTCAGGTACAAGTTCTGGTGCAGGCGTCACTTCTCCCGTGGTGTTGGTCTGGATATATACTGTTCGTACCGCCTTATCCCACTTCACTTCAGCCCCAAATGCTCGCGCCACATACCGTGCCGGTACATAAGTCCGTGCATTCTTAACGATGGCTACCGTATCCATGCGGTAGGTCCCACCGTTTAACTGGTACTTACTCTGTCCTATGGTTAACACCAGCTTGTTCTTCTCTAATTCAAACGAAGCCTTCTGCTCTTTCGCGTTCCATGTGGTGCTTGCACCTAAGGCTTCTGCAATAAATCTCGATGGCACTTGCGTTCTGCCTTGGGCATCTACAAACGGCTGGGCATCTGGGAAATTAATTTTCCTCCCATTCACCACGACACGAATCGTGACATCCTCTGCTGAAGCGAACGATGTGGATAGTAGGGTAAACGTGAAGATAAGGGTGAGTAATAGTGCGATTTTTTTCATGATTATGGCTCCTCTTATTATATTTTGTTCATCCGTTGTAGCTAAGTAAATTATCTTCGATTCTAGTACCCTCTTACTCATGTCTTCCTGCCTACTTATTATTAGTTCCTTGTTATAGGCAGTTATGAAGAGGATTGTATTATCTTGAAATGCTAATCTCCATATTATGTTTAATAACACCGATAGGTTCTACTACTGGCTTCGCTGTCTCGTAGTCCACTAGAACTTCAACCGTTGGCGAAGCTGCCTGCACAGGAGAGAGGGGGCTAACGTATACACTAATACCTATGAATATCGCTACGAGCAGCATAATAAAGGTTTTCTGTTTCATGCCATACCCCGTCCTTGAAATTTATTACTTACCATTGAAACATCTTCCCAAAATTGAAATCTTTGAAATATTGACTAGGACCGGTTCTTGGAACATAGCCTGCACTCTGTTCTTCTCGTGTTTTGTTAATCGCCAATAACCCTGGACTCCCATCATTTCCATCCAACTTGGAACGATCTATAGGATTTATCGTTAGTGACATACTATACAATTCAACATCTTTTGCATTCTTGATAAAAGGTACCTCCCTCGTGAAAGAACCTGTTAAAGGAATATGCGATAGTTTCGATTCTACTAAGCCACTCCAGTTATCACCTTCAACGCCGGTTTCCACGGTAATCCCTACAGACCACACAAACTCACTTGGTAATTTAGGATACGTGCATTTGATTACATATTTGCCATTCTCCTTTACGAATGTGATCTGGCTGGCAAGCTTCTGCAGGAACTCTATCGATTTCTCCTTCGTCATCCGTCCATACTGATCGACATCGGTTACATCGTTAAAGGAGATCCCACCATACTTCTTCGTCGTTCCCCCTTCAGGTACAAGCTCCGGTGCAGGCGTCACCTCTCCCGTGGTGTTGGTCTGGATATACACTGTCCGTACCGCCTTGTCCCACTTCACTTCTGCCCCGAATGCTTGCGCCACATACCGTGCCGGTACGTAAGTCCGCGCATTCTTAACGATCGCTACCGTATCCATGCGGTAGGTTCCACCGTTTAGCAGGTACTTACTCTGTCCTATGGTTAATACAAGCTTATTCTTCTCTAATTCAAACGAAGCTTTCTGCTCTTTCGCGTTCCATGTGGTGCTTGCACCTAAGGCTTCTGCAATAAATCTCGATGGCACTTGTGTTCTGCCTTGGGCATCTACAAATGGCTGAGCATCTGGGAAATTAATTTTTCTCCCGTTTACCACGACACGAATTTTGACATCCTCTGCTGAAGCGAACGATGTGGATAGTAGGGTGAATGTGAAGATAAGGGTGAGTAATAGTGCGATTTTTTTCATGATTAAAGCTCCTCTTATTATATTTTGTTAATTTACTAGCTGGGTATATTTATCATTAAGCCGCTCCGTTATCGAGTACGCCAATTTTCGTATGTCATTTAAATAGTCTTTATCGTCATCCCCATTTTTCCCTTTCATATATATAGATGTGGTGACGGCTTCAAGTCGTCACCACATCTATAATCATTTATTTTCTTAACTGATTTGCAAGAAATGTATCACTTTCTTCTTTGTTTTTCTTAACAGCATCAATAAGTAGTTTGTAATCTGTCAACCACTCGTTTAGACCGCTGACGACTTGCTTCTTCGTTTTCTCGAAATTTTCTATGAATGCTACTTCTGAACCGCCGCTCCACCAAGAAGTCACGCCTGCTACTTGTTTTGCCATATTATTGAGATCACTTTCGATTTTAGAGATTTCAGATCCCAGCTTGCCTTTCAGTTTATCTGCTTCGCCGAAATCAAACTTTTGTGTTATTTGACTAGCCATGATTATTTTCACCTCCTTTCATAGAATCTCACCTTTACCGAATATCTATTTTTTCATTGCACTCGCTAATCTTTTTTGCTCAACAGTAGCCTGAGCTGCTAAAGCCTTTGCTGCTGCCACAGCATCGGCCTTTCTCTTGTCTTCTGCTGCTTGTTGAACCTTTTTAGAGAAGCTAATCGTGTGATTATACAGTTTATCCATTTTATTAATCAACGTTTTAATCTCTGTTCGTATTTTGTTATAATCACTTCGCAGGGTTTTACCTGCCTCGCCTTGCCACCACGTACTGGAATTGTCTACTTGGCCATGGAGGCGGTTACTTTCATTGCTGATATTAGATTTCATCTCGGAAACTTTTTTTGCCATACTATTTATTTCCGTTGTTGTTGGCATAGCAATTCTCCTTTCAGGAATCCAGCATCTCAGCTACTCTTTGTCAGGACGGTAGCACATCTTAATCCTATAAACTTATTCTTAATGATTACATATCCGTCCCCAAGCTCCAGTTCCTTCTCCGAAGTTCCATAAGGCATACTCGCTGAGAATAGTCCTTGCTCCTTTATACTTCCGATCAGCACACCCGTCTGTTCTTCCTTCATTGCTTTACCAAGGCTGTCCCAATTGCTAGAAAAATCTGAGATACTATCTGCTGCAATGACTGCTACTTTCATTCCACGTTCCTTTTTTACGATTCGTTCGATTAGCTCTTTTAACCTGTCGTTGTCGTCATTATTCGTAAATTCGCTAAGCTTATCAATCACGAAGATAACTTGCTTCCATAATCGAATGAGCTCCTGCATATCCCCGTTTTCACGTCTGCATTCTAACATCTGTTTCCTACGTTCCTCTAGCAACGCCTCGACCTCAGCGATAAACGTATCTTCCACTTCAGATATGTCCGTAACATTAGACAAATTCATCATTTGAAATAGACCCATACCATTGGAGTCAAGTGCATACACAGTGGCATCCTCAAGTATCCTTATCCATGACATTATGAGTGTGCTTTTTCCTGACATCGATTCCCCAGCCACCATAAGTACTGGCGTTGCATACAGATCAATATAAACTGATTGAAGATCATTACTTCCAAGCCCTATTGCTAACCTTCCAGGTTCGTTATTGATGTCTTGTATGTTAATCATCGATGGCATGACTGGAATAGGCCTTGCTTTACTAGACTTCATACTTGCAAACGAGTGTAGAAGCTGTTCAGTACTAACGCCTTCAAATTCAGGTAGCGAGGTTTGAAACTCCAACGGAGGTTTCCCTCTGACTAGTCCCCTGCCTGCAACCTTCATTGGCTCTAACCCTTCGGTTCTACCGACAATTTCAGTATAATCGCCTTTATCCGTCATCTGGAATGTAACCGCCAACTTGAAATTCACAGAAAACTTATATCTTACAAAGGCAGAATTGGTTGCGGTAGCCACCAGATAAATACCGTACTTCGACCCTTCACGCGCTAATATCATCATTTGTTCATCGAGGTCATCGTAGGATTCCGATAATGCAAAGTAATTGTCAATAATTAATACAATGGCCGGTAGCGTTCTTCCAGAATTTCTATAGGAATTGAAACCTTCGCTCCCACTTTCTTCAAACAGAGCCTTTCTTATCTCGATTTCTCTAAAAAGAAACAAGACAAACTGGTCTAGTATACTCTTTTCCTCTAAGGTCATAACTCCGC
Source organism: Paenibacillus sp. DS2015 (assembly GCF_050433705.1). Classification (NCBI taxonomy): domain Bacteria; kingdom Bacillati; phylum Bacillota; class Bacilli; order Caryophanales; family Paenibacillaceae; genus Paenibacillus; species Paenibacillus sp. DS2015. The sequence continues at coordinate 128,199 of NZ_JBNPWS010000005.1, forward strand.
CTACCTGAGGAAGCTTCTCCAATACTCGCAATGTATTTCCACCGAAATCCATAATATATATATTCACAGCTTCTGGTGAATATAATTGAGCCATAGACATACACAGCGTTTTTAGAAATACCGTTTTACCTGTACCTGGCGTGCCGAATACAAATAAATTACCTTCATTAGCAAAGTCTATTTCCAGCACATTCTGACTTTGTCCCCTTGGATCATCCATTCTTCCAACAGGTACCCTCAATAGATGTTCCCGTGCCGGCCAAGGACTTGTTTCAAATCTATTCTCTAAAATATTATCTAAATATATAATTTCAGGGAGTGGAGGTAGCCAAGGACCCTTCAACGGTTCGATTCCCGAATAAGCCGCCATATTCGTAATATGCTCGACCATTGCTCCTAACTGAGAAGGCAATTCGTCTTTCGCAATTTTCTCTTCAGATAAAGGATATATCTGCTCACTTCTACCATTCAATGAAACCTTATAGATTCGTTTCACCTTGTTTTCGCTCTTTTGCATTTCACCTTCCGGATCATAATCGGCGCCTGAATAGGTCGACTGAAACAATTCGAATACTTCATCGTTACCTACTTGAATGAATGCTCGGCCAGGCTCTTTGATCATTGCCGCATCTGGACGCTTGATGACATCTCTACTATCTCTCTCATCTTGAACCTTGAGACAAATCTTGAATTTAGAGTTACTCCATATCTGATCGTCGACAACACCTGCTGGCTTCTGAGTCGCAAGAATAAGGTGAACCCCAAGACTTCTTCCTACCCTTGCTGCACTAACAAGCTCCTTCATAAAGTCCGGCTGATCCTGCTTCAGCTCAGCGAACTCGTCCGCTATCATGATTAGATGAGGAATTGCAGGCATCTCGTTCTGTTCCTTCTTGCTGTAATATAGCTTCTGGTACTTATCGATGTTATTGACACCGTATTCCGAGAACACGCGCTGTCTTCTCTGCAATTCGCTTTTTATAGAAAGCAAGGCTCTCGTCGTCTGATTGCCGTCGAGGTTCGTAATGGTGCCCACAAGATGCGGCATCCCTTTAAATACATCCGCCATCCCTCCACCCTTATAATCAATAAGCACAAAGACAATATCATGCGGATGATAATGAATCGCTTGGGATACGATGATGCTTTGCAACAGCTCACTCTTGCCCGATCCGGTCGTACCTGCTACCAATCCGTGAGGACCAAAACCTGTTTCATGCATGTCCAGCATGAATGCCTCGCCACCCGCTTTGGCACCGATGGGTACGCTCATCCCCATATAGGTTTTATTTCTCCTCCAAAGAGTCAAGACATCTACTTCCGTTACCTTTTGCACCTGAAGTATGTCCAATAGCGTAATGGAAGATGTCAGTGAAAAATTTGCACTTGAATTCTTGATTCGCAGCGGTGCCATTCTACGTATAGCTTGCTCTAGACTCTTCATATCAACTCTATCAGGTGTAAAGGTAGATCTTTCTCCTGATATCCTATCTGCTAGTTCAGCAATTCTCCCGTCAAGTGTTACTACCGTTCTACAGTTCATCGGTAGGTAAGCTTTATTCTTAGCCACGAATACTGAGGACACACCCAGTTCTGAAGAACGATTAAATAAATATTTATTAATAGGCTCACTTTCAAGTAATAACGCATCTTCTATGATGAACACATAATGAGGAAGCGGGCTACCACCGACCTTTGACAGCTCCCGCTGTTTGAGTATCTCGTATAACTCTCCCAATAATTGATGGGCAATCGCTTTGCCACATAATAGGTATCTTGAATTCAATCCATCATTCCATACATGAGGCAGATGCTTGATCCAATTCCACTTAGTAACACCCTCTTCAGAAGCCAAAATAACAACTCTTACATCGTCATATCCATGGTGTGTAATTAACTGAAGTAACATGAGCATAACGAGCCCTGAAGTCTTATCTTCTTCACCAGCCAGGCCGCATATTTCAGTCGACATAAGGTTCAAGGACACCGGGACCTCTTGAACTCTTTCAAATTCCAAGGCTAGTCTTTGCGGTTCCATGAGAAGCGGATCATTCTCCATAATGACCTCCTGCTTCGTATAATTAATTCGAATAGCTGACATCACGCTTCCTACACCTAATCTCAAAGAGAGGAAATCATTAAATGAAGTTGTTCTTTCCCACAGCTTGTTGTCTGTCTGATTAATTCTCTGGATACAGGCCGAAGGCTCCGGGTTCAGTTCAATCATCGCCTTAATCTGCTGTTCCCTAGCAATGGCTAGGTCACTGCGGGTATCGGTAATAAACTGAAGATACTTAGCCTCGCGTTCCTTATTCTTCTTCTTGTATTTTTTTATTTGAGATGTAGCTCCAGTCAATGACACGATCAGTGCCATGATCGTAGCTGCTATCGACACCATCATGTACATTGATTGTGAGGTTAAGGCGAGTAAGAAGGTAATAACTAACATAACTGCGGGTGGAGCTAAGAGTGCAAACCATGATATTTCTGGTTTTTCTTGAAAGCTTGGGGGATTCGGAATCTCAATCTCACCCACTGGCATTTCAGGCATGAACCTTGGCTGACGACTAAATTCATATGTTTTATTCATTATATTAACCTCGGCAACGTAGCAGCTCTCGTGGCTTGTCCACCTAACAAGGACATTCTGAACCACTCATTACGACTACAAAAGTAAATTTCATCTTCAATAATATGCAAATAATCTGCACGATCACCACATATTCTAATACTAGTTCCTTGTTCCGTGTCGATTCTGTAGATGGATCTGTCATTCTGCCGGTTAGAGCAATATAAGTATCTCCCGTCCGTGTTTAGACTCGTTGGAGAAATATCTTTAAATATGCTTGTACTTTTCGTTGTGACGTCGAGCAGCGTAAGTGTAAAGTTATTATTCTTATCTGCATAGGCTAGTGTATCGCCCATCATAATCATTCCTATAGCTACTGATTCTGAGATTCGTTCTACATTACTACCACTTAAGTTACACCACCGAACACCCTTCTCAGTCGAATAGTAGATCCTATTGCCATTGGCTATGAAGCAAATTACAGGTTCATCCGTTAGTCTATCTTCGCTACGTCCATTGTGTTTACATCGATATAACTTACGATCATCATCATTAATGTAATAGAGCCATTCTCCAATGTGAAGAATCCCATAGCAAGGTTTCTTCTGAATTATTTCTATCGTCTGTGTGTTCATATCGAACTTACAGAGTGCATTTCCACGTTGTTGATCACTATAATAGATAGAATGGTCGATGTTATTCATGAACCAAAATAGACCCATGGTGACATTCGTTTCCCCTGTTACAGTATCTACAATAGTCGTACCGGTATAGCCGCTTATGTCACTTAGATAAAGACTACTCCCTACCTTCATGGCAAGACCACCGTTAGCTATGTTAAAGTTCATCTCATTGCTCCTCCTCATATGAGAGTTAGCAGCGCTCCGTGCAGCACCCCTTCCTCCGTCAGTGTTAAGCTATTGTCTAGAATTCGTCCGATCGGTTCAGCTTGAATTCTGCGGTCTTGACTAATGGTCAGGCTTAATCCCTCTGACAATATGTGAAGTAGTTCTCCCACCGTTACAAATGTCGGAACCTTCAGATCCTTATTCATGTTATCTCCTGCCTGAAATGTGACCATTACATAATCCATGAAGAAGCACCCTTTCACTCAGTTCTTAACAGATAACTTCAGAATACGTTCTCCTGTTAATTGATAATCTACATCTCCACCCACACTCTCAGCTATCCTCAAGTACTTCGTCTTGAACTTGTATGTTGATTCTGCCTTCACCTTTACTTCGCTAATGATCTGTTCCACCTTAGAACCATCGTCTCTCTCGGATTCGATGAACTCTTCTTTAAATTCCAGAGTGACTGTGAAGCTGTTATATTTCCCGTCAGTTGAGTTGAATTTCAGTGTATTGTCAATTCTCGATGTAAGTTCGACCTGTATAGCACTCTCAAATGCTTCTGCGAAATAATCAACAAAACGGTCCTCATCAATCTTTGCATCCAGGTCTCTATGAGATTCATAGATGATACTCTGATCCTTCGCTGCACGTGAGGCATTCGTAAGTGCTGAGCCGAGAATGATCTTCTCTCGGCACACATTTAACACCTCAACGAGCGGTTCAATTATGATGGATAATAGGACGACTACTAATAAACCTAACGCTATATTTCTCACAAGTTCTCAGTCCTATTTAATTGGATTAATAAATCAAATCTTTATAGTGTTTCAGACCAATAGTCGTCAATGAGAAGGACGCAGGGACTCCCCCTTCATACTCATATTTACGACCCCAGAGGGTTATGGTGAGTGGGTATACCGCACTCACCTTTATGTCCAATGGGTTTCCACGTTGTCTATAGGGCTTATCATCATCATCATATAACTCATAGGTACTAACATCGTCGTTACCTATAGCGGATTCACCACTACTATTGTTTACAATAATAACAACATCACCCGGCTTCTCTCTGTAGATCGGGCGTTCTTGCAGTGTTTTAAGTGCATTATCGTAATCTGATTGTAAGACATAATTGTCGCTTGCCGCCATTTGAGAGATATTGAAGGTCTCGATGACAAGTGTTGAATACCACGTGAAGAAGAAAATCATTTGTGTAAACAACATAATACAGATGGTTGCTAGCATTGTAATTAGAATGGATTTGGCCATACCTTTCATTTATATCACCGCCATAAAATTAGGTAATCATACCATCAATCATAGTCATAAATTTATTCCATATAAGTTCTAACCATATATCTAACTTGTCTTTGACAAATACCAAAGCAAGACCAACAATAACAAGAATCGCAACGGTTATGGCGATTCCCTTAATGCTGACATCCCCTGACTCATCCTTCCAAAACGATGCTCCTGTGTTTTTCTTTTTCATACAAAGATTCCTCCTCTTTTCTATTGAAACATTTTGAGCGAGTCTAGAATTGTAAATAAGTAATAGATTGCTATATATATCATGAGCACTGCAATTAATATCAGCTGTACTCTAGAATTGCTCCGTTCACGTTGCCTGAGTTCATCCTCCAACGCTCTGATTCTGAATTCGTCTACCTCATTCTTCAGATAGACCATTTGGGAAGTATTATCATACCCCTTCAATCGAGTCTCCAATATATCGCAGAACTTAATAATGTAATGTAATGGGACCCGCTTCTTAAACTGCTTTAAGGCATAATCCTCGCCATAATCAATATTATCCAACATTACCCCCAGTTCTTCCGCCATATCAGGATTGGCATTGGGCAAATAATCCTTAATCACATCGGCAAGGTAGATGTTGACTGATTTCGCATATTGGTAATAGATCATGCTATAGAAGGCAGGAAAATCAAGCGAGATATTCTTATTCTTCTTATCAATCTTCTTCTCTATTTCCATGACAGGGTAGAGCCATCCTAATATAATGAATATTGCCGATGCACATCCAAGCAATATATGAGCACTCATCATCACCAGCGTGATCAATATCGCCCCTGTGAGATAGATGATCTGATCAGCGCGAATCTCCTCCGGTCGAATGTTAAGATCTAATCTGTCTATCATTTTTTGATATCTTAACCTCTCCGCACTTCCCACAAAGTGTGAAACATATTTTTTGGCAAACTCTTTCTTCATTAGTCTGAACTTCTGCTTGGATTCAATATTTTTTCTTTCCTTTAGATACCGACGGGTGCGTTTCTTCTGTCTATTGTTGATCGGCTTGATAATCGGATACAACAGGACCATCACAAGATAGATTACCGACGCAAGGGCACACAGCTTAGCAAGAATCATCGCTTCGCTCCACTCCCCACACCCAAGTTTCCTTGTAACGCTTGACAACGAGCAAAGCTTAGACAAATGACGCTGACCATGAGTGTATTGATCATTTTGCCAACGTTATTGAACAACATAAACTGTCTAAAGTCAGGCACGGACAACGCATAGATAAAGAACAATAGAATAATAGCCGTCTTCAATAGAAAATCCCTATTCATTCTCCTAAATATGCGATCTTTCCGAGCATTAATTTCCCTGAGTACAGCATTCTCGTCGACAATGTCTAGGAAGATATCAGCCATCCCTTTTCGCTCGTTATACTCGAACACAATGGCCTTCTTCGTGAAGTTATCAAATTTCGGTCCCAATTGTTTATTGAGTAACGTAATCGCTTGTCTGAAGGAATATCCGTTATTCTCGCAATTATCTATGAATTGCTGGAAGTAGGGACGAATGCTAGATCTTATATATTCATCACTCTCCATCACCTTCTTAATCGCCACCAATACACCTTCTCGAGCTAATGGACAAATCAGATCTTCAGCATCCATAATATTCTCGAGCTTCTCGGCCTTAATGGCCTTGGACTGCATGACGAAGTACGTGAGCAGCCCTATAAAGAATGCGATTGTCAAGACCACAGATAACGTGACATTCTGCATAAAGAATATGATGATCAATACCATAATCGCGAAACAGATGCATAGAAGGGAATTGAAGCTTTCCAGTGTCAATGGCATATTGAAATCGAGGATCAGCCCCTCAACCAGTTGATTGTACTTAGAGAAGATATTCTCCTTCCTCTTTACAATTCGTTCCTTATTGATTCGTTCTATGTATCTCTTGGTGTTATATCTTCCTAAGTGCTCTGCTAACGTATCTAACATATCTAGGAAGAACTTAGCGGTCCCTTGAAAGAATCGGACTTGGAATACTGAATTGAACAAGATAAAGGAGGTCACACCCAATAGAAGGCTAATTATTAATGTCGTATTCATCAAATCCATACCCCTCTATTTCATCTTCTTCGGGCTCTCTAGTCAGAAATTCAAACCTACTCTTTTTGATACCTGCCTTCAGCATGGACTGCTGCGTTCTATCCGATAACTTCCCTACACGTTGGTGTCTCCCAATGATCTTGAGCACCTTGTTTGAGCCTTCCTCTTCAGATACGTCGTCACAGATAAACTTGTAGATCGGATTAACTATCGGCTCTAAGCCTTCTGAACCCATCACCTCCGATATGGAGGTAACTTTTCTTGTTCCATCCGCTAACTTTTCTTGGAATATAACAAACTTGACTGCACTGCATATGTTCCTAAGTGCCAGTTCTGCAGGCTCATTCGACGCCATTAGATAGGCGGTTAGGAATCGATAGATGGCCTCTCTATCCCCCTCCGCATGTAGCGTTGTGAAGAAGTAATGCCCGGTCTGAGCAGCTCGTAGTGCCGTTGCGAATTCCCCAGGTGTTCTGAGCTCTCCTGGTCCGATCCAATGTGGAGACTGTCTCATCGCATTGATTAGGAGATTCTCCATGGTTGCTGGACTAGCATCATCATCTTCCGAGACAGATTCATACTGCAGCACGTCATTGACGATCCTTCCATGTTCACTGTTTCCCTCTCTCTGAAGCAATCTCATTTCAGATGGATTCTCGATCGTTATGATTCTAGATAATGGATTGATTTCCTTAACTAAGATTTCGTTCAGCGTTGTCTTACCACTCCCTGTAGGTCCAACCGTGATCCAAGATAAGTCCGACTTAGGTATAAGTGATAATAATCTGAACATATTCACTGAGAATGATTCGTTCTTGATCATCATCCCAGGTGTAATCTTTTTCTTGCTGAACTTTCTGATGACAAATGCCGGTACGTCATATGGTGAAATATCCGCATGCGTAGCATTCACACGATAGCCTTCAATCGTTCTAGCATTGACCTGCTAGAAAACGTGAGATGACGAGGTTATATATTAATGAATTTGTAGATTCTCAGAGGCCTACTGTTGAGGGCTATTACGAGCTTGGTTCCAGGGGTTAAGCGAGCGTGTTACTGGTTGAATAAAGAATTCATTTTAAATATCTCAAGGGAATACCCTCTCTTAAAGTATTAGATGAACTCACGGCTCAGAATTTAATTTAAGTTTCAGTCCGCCGTTCACATAATCTGTTTCCAATGAAGGTATACGATAATTCACCTCATATATCCCTTCTATTTGGGGATGTGGTTTCGGATCGCCAATAATAAAATCCGAACGAGTCAAGCCATACTTGCTTGCCTCTTCATCTATTGTTTTATTGAAGCTATCCAAATTATGTGCACCTTTTACACTTGGTTTACTTCCCCTGCCAATGCCATGCCCATCAACTAAATGTTCAATCAACACTCCATTATCAATATTAACAGTGCTAGGAGGATCCACTGGTGCCGGCACATCTAATGGTTTGGGTTCTGCCGCCCCCTCAACAACATCATCCACCTTATTCGGACCCTTCAACAACTCCGAGAGATTCTTCCCCGTTATCCGTTGAATCGCGCTAATAACTCCTCTACCTACATAGGTAAGCAGTAAATCTCCTCCAGCCGCTAAGGCTGCATTCTCAGCTATCGTTACCCCTCGCGTTACTAGACTCTGATCCCCATCTTTTTTGAAATCCGTGATCGCATCTGATACTTTCACTTTTACCAATAGTCTAGAGAAAGCGAAGATAATGAAAACAGATCAATCATGGTGGTATCTGACCATAATTGACCTGTTACATGTAACGATTTAGCGTTATTTAGATTATACTTTTCGAGCATCACTGTACGTACAAGCGAATCAAATAAACTTTAAACGGGTATTACATGGGTTATATATGTTATTGATTGAATAATGGCTTCAATCGACACTGGATAGCCCACCACTGTTATTAATTAACTCATGCCTTCTGCAATTCTTTCCACAATTTCTTTATCCCAATCATCAAGATCAGCCACTAATTCCTCATATTTTCTTTTCGATTCAGGAATATCAATAGCCAAAAGTGCCGCTATACTGTAATGCCCTATGGTGTCAATTCCAAAGAGTTTATTTACATTCGGATCTCTAAATTTACTTATGTAAGCAAGTTTAGAAATAATCTCTTCGTTACACAGTTTCCTGCTGACAATCTGACTTATAGCACTGACTAAAACCTGATTATGATGAATATCTAAACACTTGATAATTTCAAGATCGTTTAATTTACTTTCTCTTATTTCCTTCGATAAACTCAAAGGTTTCACTCTTTATCGCCTCCCATTATTCACTTATAGGACCGAAGTTATCTATTAGATATTGCCTTTCGGCTCTACAGTTGTTCCACAGTTGTTCAGCAAGAGCCTTGTTACCGATTCTGTCAGCCTCTTTTATTTCAACCATGTATGCTCTGAGTTCCATAATAATTCTATTTTTGAACTCATAAGTAACATCCAATTTGGGGTAGCCTTTTGCCATATCGTCTAGAAAATGCTGATACTCATGTCTTAGGGCACTTATTGAAGCATTTTCATATATATTTAATTGCCCTGGAATATTTCCTTTTGGTGCATATGCCATAATATCACGATCTAGGATTCTTACCTCTACACCTGCCTCCTGCGCCTGCTCAATAATATCATCCCATTCTTCGGGGTGGGAGAGACGTCCAGGACCATAAATATCCCTAAACGGATCAGCATCATTCTTCCCTAACATGCTATCAGATAATTCACCTTCACCCGTCCCCTAAGTAGTAAAGCTACATTGGGGAATAAAAAGATGATAGCCTTTTTACCAACTATCACCATAAAGCTTGCCTGATTAACACTTTCTCTAGTTGCTGTCGCCACTAAACTAAGAGTATATGGTAAAAAACCACAACACGGGCTACTGCTCGCATCGTGGCGTTTTGCATGGGTCTTAATTGGATGTACAAACTTGTTATTAGTGTTGTGAAGGTTTTTCACAAAATATTTGACAGACTATTAGAAATATTAAAGAATAAAATGTATAAACTCTATTCTTTTTCATCCATTTTTTGTTTTATATATTCAGCAATCTCTGTTTCTCCTCTTTCAATAGCGAATGCATAAGCATCCATATCGTTCATGTTTTCACCAGAGTATTTTATAGATATATCTATATTTTTCTCAACTAACAACTTAACAATCTCAAAATGACCACCATATATTGCAGCAAATAAAGGATTTCTATCTGGTTCACTGATATCAATCTCAATATTATGGTTAATGAAATATTCTGTAATATCCAAATGTCCTTTTGCAGCCGCTCTTTCAAGGGCATTTGTAGAAAAGGTTCCACCTTGTGCATTAATATTGATCCCAGCATTTATAAGATATTCTACTATTTCTAAATACCCATGAGCTGCTGCAACATGTAACCATGTACCAAAGGGTGTCATCCATTCTAACATTTCTGGGTTTTTCTCAAGTAAATTTCTTAATGTATCCAGTTTGACGCTTTTTATGGCGCTTCTAATGTCTTTTGCAATCTGAGTTTTATCCATTTTAATTTCTCCTTAAATTTTTATCTTCTTGAAGCAGCTAGTTTTCCCAGGTCTGCTAGTATTTCAACAAAATCATCTAAGTCCCCACCTGCCGCATCAACTGCTTTCAATTGATTTACAACGTTTTCTAAAGCTTCAATACTATGCTGCCCACTAATTCTATTTGGTGCCCAAACTAAATTTTCTACACCAATTATAGGGTCAATATTATACTTTCTTAATATCTCTTGACCTTCTTGAACAAGCTTTTGTTGAGCCTCACCTAGACCTTTTTTGAATAGAGTATGATGCGCATGTGGATTCAACATATTTACAGGTGGGTCACCTATTCGTCCTTTGAGATACTTACCAAAATCAATTTTTAGTAATACTTCATGGAACTCCGATGTAATACGCAAATCAGTCATCTTTTTGCTAATTTGAGAAAGCTCGTCTGCATTGAATGTATTATTTTGAATAGCATTTTTAAGGTTATTCATCTTAGTATGATTGATATTACCTGCCGCATCAACTATATCATCCAGATATTTGCTGACAAGATTACCCGTCCCCTTCAGAGGATCCACCGGTGCCGGCACATCCAATGGTTTGGGTTCTGCCCCCTCAACAATATCATCCACCTTATTTGGACCCTTCAACAACTCCGAGAGATTCTTCCCCGTTATCCGTTGAATCGCACTGACAACTCCTCTACCTACATAGGTAAGCAGTAAATCCCCTGCAGCCGCTAAGGCTGCATTCTCAGCTATCGTTACCCCTCGCGTTACCAGACTCTGATCCCCATCTTTTTTGAAATCCGTGATCGCATCTGATACTTGCGTCACTGTGCTGAAGATCGTCTCGGCTGTCACAGAAGCTACCATGGTTGCCGTGAGTTTATCTAATATTTTAAGAGAGGGTATTCCTTTGAGATATTTAAAAGGTAGGGCGAATCCTATCACTTGACCAACAATTTCCCCAAGTCCTTTGCCATATTCATTATCCAGCGGATCATTATAATGAGCGGGTTGGGGTCCCATTATACTTTCTACAATAATTTCTGCTATTCCTGCTGTGCTCGTATTAATCGCATTCACGAAAGCATTGGATCCACCTTCAAACAGGTTCGCTATGAATTGGTTCCCTATCCCACTTTTTAGCCTGCGCATTTTATCCGCATACGCTTTGTCCTCCCGATCTATATCCTCCTTAATTTCTTCATAACGCTTATCCTGCTCTTCTTCTGAAAGTGTGGCCCAGTATGTATTTTTTAGTCGTTCTTGTACCTCAGGATCGTCTCGATTCAGAATGTCTTCTAATGACACCGATTGATATGGATCCACTGCTTTGAGGACTGCCTGATGTGGATCTACTACAGGAGGTGGGGGTGTCTGTATATTAAATAGCGCCTTCCACGTCTGCGGTCCAATTACCCCTTCCCATCTTCCACTGTTATCCAGTTCATTAATTTCCTTGAATCCATTAACAGCTCTAATCGTTGTCTCATCTAAATAACCTGTGGCCTCTACATCGAAGCCTAGTTCACTTAACCGAATCTGAGCCATTCTTACCTGCTCTGAAGTTTGTGTTGAATCCAGGCCGAGTTCGCCACTAAGTGTACCAAACAAGTAGCGCCATGTCTGTTCTCCTACAATCCCTTTATCTTTTCCTTCATTCCCAAGCTTATATCTATCCTTATAGGTGTTCACTGCCTCTAGGGTCTGTTCATTAAAATAACCATCGACTTCAATGGTATAGCCCAATTCCTTAAGACGCTGCTGGAGTTGCTTGGTATCATCACTATATTCACTTGGATTTAAAGATAAGTTACTAGAAAGAGGCTTCACTGTAATCGGTAAAAAGAAATTAGGTGGAGCAAACGAGAAAAACAATTGCCTTGGGTCTGTCCATGACTTACTATTACCCTCGCTTGTTGAACCAGAGAATGGCGAAGTTACATTCCATGGTAAGGGAATCATAACTTCAAGCATCTTTTTCGCTTCCATTTCTCGAATCACATACTCATTAGCTACCCAATCTAGCGTCTTCTGTTTCTGATCTAGTTGCTCATGCAACGATCGGGATAAGGCTTGTATCTCTCTTATTAACCGGTCTACATCCTCTACAGCGGACTGTACGGATCGTTCAGAGTAGTATTCATCTCTAGTATCACTCACTAGTTTAGAAATCTCATTCATTCTAATCATCCCAGCATCCTCGATCACGAGATCTAGACGCCTCATCCCACCAGCTAGTTCCGTTATCTGTTTGGTATCTACCTTCTGCTTCATCATGAACTCCTTTCCTTTGAAAGCTAGTATCCATCATTTCTTTCTTAGAAGTTCATAATATACTCAAGCGCGATAGGTGGATGTCGTCTAAATAGTGTTACACATTCACTGCCTCGCTTCATGCACATAACCCAAGTCCCTTTCTCTGTTGCTACACATGTAAATAAGGTTTCCGATGGGGACTCCTCATGGATGCCGTAACCCGCCAACACCCTTGTGTCTCCCTGAATGAAGAGAGCTCTCAGCAGATGTTCTCCCTCTTCATCATTGAGTCCATAGTGCTCTAGTAATTTAACTGCATCTCGCAATTTCCCTGATTCTGCTAGTGCGAGGACATCATCCATCCATACCGAGGGAATGGTCAATTGAACTTCTCTTTCACAGTCTCTGAGGATGAATTCTTCGTACAGGAGCGATAGACAATCTTCTCGATTACCGGTTACCTGTATTTCATAATGTTCCTCACCTTTTAACTGAGTGCAGACATCGTTCTTCATGTGAATAAATTCAACATCAACCTGTTCATTGTCTTCTTTTAAACTAATAAACACACGATCTGGAAAAGACAGCGTCGTTACTAACCTAGCATAGGCCTGGTCTATATATGGCTCTTGGTTCTCTCCAATAGATAATATTCTCTTACCTACTAGCTGTGTAGAGACTTCTGACCACTTGGTTCTTATCTCCTTCTGACTTAAACGTATGGAGGGATCTTCAATACCGAACAGCACATTTGCACCTGAAAGCACGCATAAATAAAATAATTCTTCTCTTTCTAAGGTGTAACTCATCATATTGGGCACCCAATCCTCCTTTGTTAGATCACTACTATATTGTTATATAATAACTTTTATTGATAAATAATCTAGTCTTATTTTTCCCATTATAGAATTAACGAAAACTATTAACATGATAAGAGCATTCTTTGGCTTCCTAGAAACAATAAAAAAGCCTTCCACTTCAATGATAAATTAGATATCACCTTTGAAGATGGGAAGGCCCGATTGAGTTTCGCTATAAAACGGTTAAACCCGTTACTAACACTTATATGTGGAACAAGACCCCACACTCGGCTTTACTTTGAGTGTTGGAGTTCTCGCTCTGCAGGAAGGGAGTGTGGTACGGCTGTGGGTTTACGACCTATTAGCCGGACCACACTCTTTTTCTGTAATATGTATTCTGCACGTAATGCCAGCCTAAACCAGCGAAGGGAGCCACATCTCTTATGGCTGGAAAGCGAAAGCCCCCAATGAATGACACGTGACAACAGGGGGGAAACATCTCTGTTTAAGAGGCGCACCGAATCCAGTTTATCCTCAAACAACCGTGTCGGCACCGCCGTAGGCGCTGCTCCAATGCAGCAGAAGTATAGGGTTGCCGCTAAACTATAAATATCCGCAGCAGGTGTCTGTATAGACTTTTCTGAGTACAATTCCAATGGTGAATAGCCAGCTGTAGTAAAGATAGATCGTTCGGCATCAGATTCTGTATAACGAATCACAGACCCGAAATCAATTAACTTGCTCCGCCCATCTTCCCCAATGATGATATTGGCAGGTCTTATATCTCGGTGAACGAAACCTTGTTGATGAATATGCTCCATTGCCCCGATTAATGGGAGCATGGAAGTTCGAAGAAAGTCAGCATTCATAACTTTATCATTCTTTCTTACGACTTGATCCAACGTTATACCACTACAATACTCCATCACTAGATACGCTGTCCCATTGGCTTCGAAATAGTCTTCGTAACCGACGATTCCTGGATGCTGTACATCACATAATACCTTAGCTTCTCGTTGAAATGCCTCCATTAGCTTCACAAATTGTGGCGAGACGGATGCTTGCAAGCATTGAAGTGTCTTACCGTTGGAAGAACGACGAGCCAATGCACGCGGGAAGAACTCTTTGATCACACTCTTAGTCCCTGTCTCTACATGACGTGCGATATATACGACTGATAGCTCACTACAGGAACATATTCTGCGAATTTGGTATATCGGTTCTTTTCCAAGCATCGTGTTTCGAGCTAATACGCCATTCATCGACCCTTTTCTCATATTAACCTGCCCCTTTGTGAAGGAGATGGATCGTCCATTTCCCGGGTTTGATAGAATTATGTCGAAGCACTATATTAACACCTATAGTAACAGACACCACAATCATTTCCAACCTTGGAATTTCCAAATGACTCGCGCCTGCAATTGTATCCTTTTCTTATGTCAATTCAAAAAGACCAAATCCTCCTGTTAGATCAGGAAAATTTGGCCTGCTTGTTTATAGCTCAACACCACGCTGCTTATTGCACGAAATCTATCGAATACTATTAATTCGTTACTTTCCTAGCTTCTCTTGCAATTTCAGTCGCTTGGACCATGTGTTTCAGAGAGGCTACCGTCTCTTCTATTCCACGCGTCTTCAACCCACAATCTGGATTAATCCAGAATAACGCTGGATCTAATACCTGTAACGCTCTATCGATCATAGATACCATTTCCTCTACCGCTGGAATTCTTGGACTATGAATATCGTATACCCCTAATCCAATACCCAGCTCATATGTGGACTCTTCAAAAGTATGAATAAGTTCACCATGACTACGTGATGTTTCGATGGAAATAACATCAGCATCTAGTGCACGTATCGCATCAATCATCTCGTGGAATTCACAATAGCACATATGTGTATGAATTTGGGTTGTGTCTTTTACGGTAGATGTAGAGAGACGGAAAGCAAGAATGGAATCCTCCAAATAGCTATCCCACTTCTCTTTTTTCAGGGGCAGTCCTTCTCGAAGGGCAGGTTCATCGACTTGAATCATCTCAATTCCAGCCTTTTCTAACGCCTCAACTTCCTCCCTTAATGCCAATGCAATCTGGAAGGCCACTTCATGACGGGGAAGATCGTCACGTACAAAGGACCAGTTCAATATGGTCAATGGACCCGTCAACATTCCTTTTACCGGCTTGTCGGTTAAAGATTGTGCATACACACTTTCTTTCACAGTCATCGGAGCCATAAATTCTACATCCCCGAAGATAACCGGTGGTTTCACACAACGTGAACCATAGGACTGCACCCAACCATTCAAAGTAAAGGCAAAACCATTCAGTTTCTCGCCGAAAAATTCAACCATATCGGTTCGTTCGAATTCACCATGAACGAGTACGTCTATGCCAATTTCCTCTTGAATTTTAATCCATATCTGAATCTGCTCTTGAATAAATGTCTCATATTGCTCGTTACTCCATTCTCCCTTGCGGAAGCTTTGCCGAGCTTTTCTGATCTCTGGTGACTGCGGGAAGCTCCCGATCGTCGTTGTCGGTAGGAATGGAAGCTGCCATTTCTCTTGCTGACTCACTTGGCGCTTATTGAAGGCACTCGTTCTTGTCGACGGTTGTGAACCCCTATTCGCTGCGGCTTGTCGAACTTCAACACGATTTCTTGATTGGGACGCATTAAGCGCTTCGACTGCGTTTCTACTATTCATTAGCTTCGCATCTGCACCCTCTTGACCGCTAGCCGCTTGTACAAGAAGCACAATCTCATCTAACTTCTCATCCGCATAAGCTAAAGCCTCTTTTAACACAGGATCTAGTGCCGTCTCTGGTTGCGTACTAACCGGAACATGCAGTAGGCTGCAAGAAGGTTGTACCACAATCCGATCATAAGGTACGAACTCAGATAACTCTTTCAGCAATTGGAGCGGAGATTCAAGACTTGAACGCCAAATGTTACGTCCGTCAATCAGACCCGCGCCAAGTGTTTTCCCTTCTGGGAATCCGAACTTCTTAATCGATTGCAAATTCTGTTCTAAACCATGGACAAGGTCAAGTCCCAACCCCTGAACCGGAAGTGAAATCAACTCTTCATAATGATCAACAGCTTCAAAATACGTCTGTAGCATGATGTTAAGCTTAGGAGCAGCAGCATGTAACACTGCATAAATATGCTGAACTCTTTCTATATCTTGTTGTGTCACAGAAGTCACTAGAATCGGCTCATCCACCTGAATCCACTGCACACCCTCTTGCTCCAGCTCTTGTAGAATCTGAGTATACAGAGGTAGGAATTGCTCGATTAACGCATCCAGTTGATCTGCTTCATATCCTTTGGCGAGCTTCAAGAACGTATACAGACCTACTAATACGGGTTTACCTTCGATACCCAACTTCTCCTTAGCTTCACGATAGGCAAGTAGTGGCTGGTTCTTAGTAAGTGCAGGTGTTGCCCCATTCAATTCGGGTACGATGTAATGGTAATTGGTATTAAACCACTTCGTCATCTCACATGCAGCGGCTCCCTTGTCTCCCCTTGCCATAGCATAATAGGTGGAGAACGGAACGACACCCCCGTCATACGAAAAGCGTTCAGGTACAAGTCCGAACATTGCTGAAGTATCCAATATATGATCGTAGAACGAGAAATCATTCACAGGAATGAGCTCGATGCCTTTGTCTTGCTGAAGCTTCAGATGATCCAAGCGAATGGTCTCCAGCTGGCTAATCAATTGGGATTCATTCATCTTACCTGCCCAGAAAGATTCAAGCGTTTTTTTCCATTCACGGTGTGCTCCAATACGTGGGTACCCTAGATTGCTACTCTTTACCATGTCGTTAAAGCGCCTCCTCTGATTTCAAATCTATTTATTGTTTCATAGCAAAAAGACATCTTTACCCTATACAAAAAGGATAAAGATGCCTTTAGAACATGCCTAAGTTGGCCGCCATCTCTAACACCTTCCTATCTCCCGTAGGTAAAAGCAGTGTGTCAAATAAGGCAGGTCTCCTGGCTCCAGAATCAACATCATCTGCTCACCTTCCCGATTATACAATCAGTGGCTATCTAGCAGTGACTCCTCTGTTACAGTGGCGGGACCGCGTCGGTGTTACACCGAACTTCCCTTTTAAGCTTCAATTCGTTCAACTGAAGCACCTTATTCCACATTATTCAATTTCAAAACATCAATATACCATAATTATACACATAAATGTATTTTTATTCAATTAGTGCTTCTATTTATGATAATACCCTGACATTGAATTGCTGTCAACATATAGGAATAGTAGGATTAAAAATAGTTTCCTGCCCCCACCCAAACTGCTATTATAGAAAGATTGGTTCTTAGAGATTTAGGGGGAATATCATGAGTTTTATGCAACGAATCATAGGTGAATGGAACAACTTATCTCGTAATATCAAATTATTTTTTCTAGCGAATATCTTGTTTCAGATAGGTGGGGGGATGTTCTCCGTATTATATAATCTATTTATCCAAGGCCTTGGTTATGGTAATGCTATGAATGGAAGAATCATCAGTATTCAATCCTTAGCTACGGCGCTCATGTTCATTCCTGTCGGACTACTGGGTGACCGCACGAGTCGTAAGCGTCTATTAATTATTGGTGCTTTATTCACAGGTCTTGCATTCATCGGGCGCTCTTTCCTAGTGGCTGAGTTCAATTTACTAACCTTTGCCGTCTTAACAGGGTTATTCACTTCGATATTTCAAGTGCTTGCTATACCTTTTCTGGCCGAAAGTGTCCCTGTTTCTCAACGTCTACGGGTGATCAGCTATTATTCATCCCTTGTGCTAGCTTCACAGGTTATAGGGAGTATGGGCGGTGGTATTCTAGCAGATCTGATTCAAAGTCTCGGAGTAAGCCGGGTTTCAAGTTTACAGATTGTACTCACTACCGGAGGAATCGCAACATTTGCCGCGTTTATTCCGCTATTACTCATGATCGAGCCAGCTAAAGTTGCTAAACCTGTCTTAGCTCCACCCACAGTTACTAATCACACCATCCCAGCTGGCAACCGTCCATTAAAATCTGAATATAAAGTTATAGGTCAATTCGCCATCGTACAACTTATCATTGGAACGGGTTCAGGACTCGTTATTCCTTATTTAAATCTGTATTTCACCAATCGTTTCTCTGTCTCGCTTAGCGCCGTGGGTCTACTCATCTCCCTGGGACAAATTATGACGATTGTATCTATGCTTATCGGCCCCTCACTCGCAGGTCGAATTGGATCGGTAAAGGCTATCATATGCTTCCAAATGCTCTCTTTACCCTTCCTACTATTAACTGGATTCACGAATATACTGGCTATCGCATCCATTAGCTTTTTATTCAGACAAGCCCTAATGAACGCCGCGAATCCAATTCAATCCACCGTCTT
This sequence comes from Paenibacillus sp. DS2015, assembly GCF_050433705.1. Classification (NCBI taxonomy): domain Bacteria; kingdom Bacillati; phylum Bacillota; class Bacilli; order Caryophanales; family Paenibacillaceae; genus Paenibacillus; species Paenibacillus sp. DS2015. Next base: position 146,981 of record NZ_JBNPWS010000005.1, read on the forward strand.
GATCAACCGTGTATCGGATTCGAATCGAGGGATCGCCAACTCCATGACACAGACTGCATTTATGCTCGGATGGGCCTTCATGGGACCTGTGCAATCCTATCTTATTACCTCCTATGGCTACTATTGGGGATATGCCATCACGTTTAGTATCACAGGAACACTCTATGTAGGGGCATCGATTCTGTATTACTCTATGTTTAGAGACTCTCGTACAACAGGTTCAACGGTAACACATACGTATATTGAGTACTTCATTTAATTATAAAAAGCAGCCCCAAGGGCTGCTTTTTATATTTATAGAGGTTGTTCAAAAGCCTCAATTTCTTAATCGTTCAACCATCCCTGTTTATGCATTTGAGCCCTCCACTTTATCTACAACTTTTGCAGCGCTGTTGCTATCGATTCACCAAACTTCGTCTGATTGGCATGATCTAAATTTTCATGATGCCAATAGAGTATAAGCACATTCTGCTGTTCATAAATGTTTGGTATCTGCATATTATATTTTTCCTTCTGAGTATTGAAATCTTCCAGACCTTCTTTACGTGCTGATTCTGACTCATAAACGTAAATAGAAATAAACTCTGGATATGCGTTATCTTCCGTGGGTCGACTTACAGAGTACCTATGAGGTTGAACATGATTCAGCACCCAATCCTTATGCTCTTCCTTTGGAAACATTTCAATACCCTCTGCTTCAAATGCTTCTAGGCTACGCCTTCAATTGAAGAATCTAATATTTCTTGTTTCATGCAACATCCCTTCTGTTTAATTCGTTTAATAACTAACAATATATAGTGTTAATATAAGGAGTTGTCTTCTTTGCATAAATTACGGGTTCTTATCTGTCTGCTAGCGCTTATATTGCCGGCATGTTCAGTAACTAGTCAAGCTTCACCAGCGTTGTCATCGGAAGAGAGACAGCATACTGCGAGTCTTATTAATCCTCAAATTATACAAGCAGAGAATTCATTGGGCTTACAACTTCATCGTCAACTTGTTGAGAGTGGAACAGGTGAGAATGTGATGATTTCTCCTTATAGCATTTCTACTGCTCTAGCACTCGCCTATAACGGGAGCGCTGGAGAGACCGCGTCAGAAATGACAAAGACGCTAGGTTGGGATGATATAACTTTAGAAGATTTGAACGAACATAATGAACAATTAAGAAAGCTACTCTCCGACTCGGATGATGGCATCGAACTAAATATAGCGAATTCAGTCTGGGTGAAAGAAGGGACGGAATTCAAACAGCCTTTTCTACGTGCTAGTAAAGATAGCTATAATGCTGACATCTACTCCTTGAAATTAAGCAATACCAAAACCATGGATAAAATTAATAATTGGGTGAAGCAGCATACGAATAATAAAATCACTCAGATTCTTGCTAACCCCCTAAGTCCATTAACCGAGTCAGTTCTGATCAATGCGATCTACTTCAATGGAACTTGGGAACATTCCTTCTCCGAAGATAACACACAGGAAGAATCATTCGTCCTTACGGATGGATCTACCCAACAAGTTCAAATGATGCGGCAAACCTACTCCTTTCCGTACGCTGAGACTGAAGATTGGCAATCCATTAGACTCCCTTATGGAGACGGACGAATGTCCATGCTCATTATTCTCCCAAGTGAGCAATCCTCACTGGGTGAGCTTCAACAGGAACTCTGGAAAGATCCTTCGCCTTGGCAACAAACCTTTGATGAGAATACTGTAAACATCGGTCTACCCCGCTTCCAAATTGAATATAAACAGCAATTAAAGACAGTGTTACAGAATATAGGGATGAAGTTAGCGTTCCAACCCGAAGTAGCCGATTTCTCACGAATGTCTAATGAACGTCAACTTTATATCAGTTCGATCATGCATGAAACATTACTAGAAGTGAATGAAAAAGGAGCAGAGGCTGCTGCAGTAACGAGTATACTCGTAGACGCAGGCTCCTCCTCCGCTCCACCAGAACCTGTAAATATGACCCTCAATCGACCGTTCTTTTTCGCCATTGAAGATACACAGAGTAAGGCTTGGTTATTTCTAGGTTCGGTTACGCAACCCTAGTCGGTTGTGCATGGTAAATTCCTCTTCATAAGTAATCTGTGGTAATTATAGGTATATTTGAGTATACTTAGACCTACAATAACCATCACAAAAGGAGGATTTATCCTGTGAATCAACTTTCCAACGATTTAACTGGGCCCTATAATAACTATCCACCACCTCTGCCACCTGCGAAAACAAACGGCAAATCCATCACCGCGCTCGTACTTGGCGTATTATCCATTATTCTTCCTTACATTGGTTTGCTTATAGGAATCATGGCTATTATCTTCGCCAGTCTCTCGCTCAAAGAACTTAAATACAAGAATGAACAAGGACGTGGTTTGGCAGTAGCTGGTCTTGTATGTGGAATTGTGGGCACTGCACTCTATGCTATTATTATTACGTTTATCATCGTAATGCTTCTTGTTTTCTCTTCTGAATCTTTATATTATTGATAACTACTAGCTACTCCTATACTTCAAATTCATAACGACCTACATACATAAAAACCTTAATCCATCATTTTTGATGAATTAAGGTTTTTATCTGTTTATATTGGAGATATCAATTGATTATCAAGCTACTGTTGGATACAAGCTCTGTCGCAGCTTCACTCAACATCCATCCATCTACCTATCTTATAACGTCTCTTGTAGCGCAACACCTTCGGGCATCACCGACAGAACATGCTCTCGCACGGCAGCATTCTGCTGTAATTCTTCGCAAAGGATAGCAATAATACCTTGATCGCTACTTGAGCGAATGAGGCGACCGATTCCTTGACGTAAACGTAGCAACATGTGCGGAAGATCGACTTCTTCAAAAGGTGATGCTGAAGCATTCCGTTTCGCCATGAACACGGGATCTTGAGGAGGAAATGGCAATGACCATATAATGACATTGGATAAAGAGGGACCCGGTACATCAAGCCCTTCCCATAGGCTAACCGCACATAGCACACTCGCTTCGTCCCGTTGGAAGGCCGATATAAGATAACTGATCTCTTGATCTCCTTCGTAATAAAAGGTCATGGACGCATGACGCTTATCCTTAGAAATCTGCTGCTTGAATTGCTGTAACTCCTCATGGGTACGGAACAAAATTAAAGCTCGCCCATTTGTACGTTCCAGCAATTGACCTGCAATCTCCATTTTCCCGGCAAATATCTCTCCGCTCGCCAATTTCGGTGCAAAGGCCTTCATTTGATGTTCATAATCATATGGTGAATTCACAGAGAAGGATAGATAGGACTCCAGCCCAAGACTATCCGCCACATAATCGAATGAACCATCCACAGATAACGTTGCAGAAGAGAAGATAATCGGCATCTTTGTACTGAACACTCGTTCTTGCAATACTTCTTTAACGGTCTTCGGCATAATGGATAACGTCAATCCATCTTCACTGTCCGTTGCCCAGCAGATGAGAGCTTCCGAATTCTCAAACAACCCTAACGCCTTCTGCATCATCTCGATATGTTCCTCGACAATCCGTAACTGATAATCATCCAGTGTATACAGTTCACTCTCAAATACCAGTTCTTCTTCGATCGCAGTTAATATACTCCGGAAACGGTGAACTTCTCGTAGAAGCTGATCATTGAGATGAATATGCTTTCGATCCGAACCCGGAATACTTTCACTTTGTTGACCCAATACGTCAAACATGATTTCACTTTGTTCAATTGCTTCATCTATAAGTACAGCCAACGGTTCTCTCACTGTCCCATGTAATAAGCGTAAGATTAGCTCTTCAAATACCACGTGCTTCATCTTATATCCAAGCGCCTTCATCGCGGCTGATTCAAGTAGATGACCTTCATCAAATACAACAGCACAATGATCTGGAAGAAGGGGCAACTGTCCCTCGCGCTTTCTTCCTTCGAATGTCCACACATGCTCCATATAGTAATCATGCGAGCATATAATTAAGTCTGTTGAGTGTCGATAGTACTCTCTGGAAAGTGTCTGCCCACAGCGATGCCGACGATCACATGTGAAACAATCCTGAAAAGTATCCCAGTTAATCTTATGCCACTGCTCATCATTCAGATGAGGATAGTTCTTACGATCTCCATAGGCATGAAATTTCTGCATGGGTTCAGGGGTATGAACAAAATCAGGTAAGTTCTCATATAAATCTTCCCACTGCGCCCCTAGTTCATCGGAGAATCTAGCTTGATCTAGCTTCACTAGACACACATATTGATCAGGTGATTTACCTAGTCTGGCATCAATGGCTAGACTAAGGTGCTGAGCTAACTTTGCAATATCACCTTCTGGCTTCACCAGCTGTTCAATAAGCGACTCATCCGCACAGGCAATAATCGCCGGCTTACGAGTGTAACGGGCATAACAAATAGAATATAGTAAATAGACCAATGTCTTCCCGGTCCCAACGCCTGCTTCTGCAAAAATAGCCTTCTTCTCAGCAAAAGCACGTTCCAATTGAAACGCCATATATATCTGTTCATCGCGAACTTCAAAGCCCGCTGCTGGCAATAAATCATAGAATACATCTGCCACCCAATCCCCCACTTGCGGAATAAAGGGCTTGGAAGGATCATGCTCGAAAGGATAACGCTCCACTATATTGTTTACCTCCATGAAGTCATATGACAATAACGCCCAGTACACATTGTATGAGCTAACATTTAATTATGTCATAGAAAATTAATAAAAGCAAACATTGTATTTCTGTGCGTACCACCAATGTAGAGATCATTCGTTACCCGATTCTATGTATCACAAATGGATAAGCGTAAATTTTCACTTCGTAATCATTTCGGTTATACTAGCTTGAAGCAGCAAATAAGGTAGAACAGTAAAAACTATCTATTATATCTTACTATCACATTACTTGGAGGATCTACCACGTGGAAAATTGGATAGCTAGTTTCATGGAGCAATTTGGATATTGGGGTGTTTTCCTGTTAATCGCCTTGGAAAATATATTCCCTCCGATTCCATCTGAAGTCATTCTAACCTTCGGTGGATTTATGACGACCTATACGAATCTGACGGTTCCAGGCGTTATTATGATGGCAACGCTGGGATCCATTATTGGCGCCGTTATATTATATGGTGTTGGTTATCTGATCAATGTGGATCGGCTGGAGAAGATCATCGATCGTTGGGGACGGTATCTTCGTGTGAAGAAAGAGGATATCCGTAAAGCTGATGGCTGGTTCGAGCGTTATGGCTACTGGACCGTTTTCTTTTGCCGGATGATCCCTTTAGTTCGCAGTCTTATTTCAATCCCTGCAGGCATGGCTAAAATGAAATTCGGACTATTTCTACTTTATACGATGATGGGAACTTTAATCTGGAATATCATTCTCGTCTCGGTCGGTGCTGCTGTTGGGGACAATTGGGACAAAGTCGTAGCGTTTATGGATGTGTATTCTAATATTGCCTATGCAGTTATCGGCCTTGGAATCATTGTTGCACTATTCTTGTGGATACGAAGCAGAAAAAAAACCTGACCCTCTACGGCTAGGAATATAGCAAACTAAAGGGACTCATCCTATGGTCAGTACATTGACCTTCTAGGACAGTCCCTTTACTTCATTAGAGGCATCTCACAGACAAGGGATTGAACAATCCATCCTCCACACAATCCATGAGCTAATATTTCACTCCATTATAAAGAGAGAGTAATTACACTATAGGTGCGTGTTCCAAAAGTTGACTAGGCCTCTTGATATGCTTCGTGATCAAAAGATGACTTTCCGAACAACCTCTACAGGGTTTCGCTACCCTATTTGTGCAACAGGAGGTCTCTCTAATGATGCTAGTTGTTCTTGAATGTTCACAACTTCACCGATAATAATAAGAGCAGGATTCTGCAATTGGACCGCAACAGCGAGCTTGTGTATATCTGCCAACGTCCCGGTGAACGTACGTTCTTTCTTTGTCGTACCTTGCTCAACGAGTGCGACGGGTGTAGACGCGTCCTTCCCGAACTTCAACAATTGTTCACGTATGAATCCTAACTCACTGACTCCCATATAAATGACTAACGTATCCACACTATGTGCAAGCAAGTCCCACCTAACCCTGGATTGTTCCCCATGACACCTAGTTCCGGTCACACAAGCGAACGAAGCGGCATATCCACGATGAGTCAACGGTATCCCCGCCGAAGCGGCAGCGCCGATGGCCGAGGTAATCCCGGGCACAATCTCGTACGGAATACCATATGCAGCCAATTCGAGTGCTTCCTCTCCACCACGTCCAAAGACGAAGGGGTCTCCCCCCTTCAAACGAACCACGTTTCGCCCTGCTAATGCGTACGAAACCAACGCAGCATTAATCTCTTGTTGAGACATAGCATGAAAGCCTGGCTTCTTACCACAATATACAAGGAGTGTACGAGGACCCGCATGGAGAAGTATTTCTTCATTTACAAGCCGATCATATAGGATAACATCAGCCGTCTCTATCCGTTTTAGTGCCTTGATCGTAAGCAATTCCGGATCCCCCGGTCCTGCTCCAACAATACTGACCATCCCCATTATACTCATAAGCTCTCCTCCATGGTTTTAGGTAGCATTGCCCTATTCTCTACACGACGGTCGTCTTCATGAATACTGGCAGTAGCCAGCCGTCTGCTACTCACTTTCTTCTGCGACATATAGATAAGTAAACCTGTAAATACTGCGCCACCAAAGAAGTTCCCAATCAGAACTGGAATCTGATTCCAGATCCACCAATCGGCCATACTGACATCTGCTCCTAACATCATCCCAGCCGGAATGACGAACATGTTCACCACAGCATGCTCAAATCCTTGAGCAAAGAAGATCAGGATCGGCAGCCACATCGCTATAATTTTCCCAGAGGTAGAGCGAGATGTCATCGCCATTACCACACCCAACGTAACCATCCAATTACACAATATAGCCTTGATCGTGACAAGCGCCATACCTTCCCATCCCATACTTTTGTAACCTAACGTCTTCGTTTCACTCAATTGTATTAAGGTCTGAATCATAGGGTTGCTCATATCCGTACCCATCTTCGTTATCGTTAGCCCATACAATGCTGCATATACTGCGCAACCGATCAGATGACCCGCGATGACCCAACCGAAATTGGTCAGCATTCGCCGTACAGATGTTTTACCTTCTAGCACAGTCAGCGGAATGAGCGCAAAACTCCCTGTAACCAGCTCTAATCCAAGCAAGATGATGATTACGAAACCTACTGGAAATACAAGCGCACCCACAATTCCAAGCGATGTCTGAGCAGTAGCCGTAAAGGCTAGCGTTGTCGCAAAGGCCAGAATAGCCCCGCCCAAGAACCCTCGAATAAGCATTTGAAGCTTACTCAAATTCGCCTTCGTTGACCCTGTCTCAATCATCGTATCCAACACTTCTGCCGGCTTCACATAATCCATCTTTAACGCCCCCGCCTCCTATATGCTGATATAAACAGAACCGCTGGTACCATCTACTTCGGTTTCATAAGTTGTGATACATCCATCATCTGGTTTATGCACTTGCCCACTGGACAGATCAATCTTCCAATCATGCAGAGGACAGTGTACCGATGAGCCACACACCATACCCTCTGACAACCGACCACCCTTATGAGGGCAGCGATTCTCCACCGCCTTCACCGTTCCATCACTAAGACGAAACACAGCGACCTCTGTATCATTTACTTGAAACGTACGCGATCCCTTTCGATCGATATCTGTTATGATTCCCACCTGTATTTTCGCCATCATTGTTCTCCCCCTACCTATTTACGATCTGTATATCAGACAAAGGTTCAAAGTTTTTACGGAGTTCATCATTCTGGATAATTTCTTTCCAAGGATCTTTCGTATAACTTAACGTCTCCTCAATTCGATCAACAAGAGCTCTACGATCATCACCATTGTCTAGCGCTTCTATAATAGAAGGAAGGCCTACTCGTTCAATCCAGCTCGCTGTTCGTTCATTCCAGTTCGCATTCTCACGATAATATTGCAGATAACCCGCTGCCCACTCTTCCACTTCATCCTCCGTCTTTACCGTACACAATAGTTCTGATGCCCTAACCTTAACCCCGGCATTCCCACCAACGTAGATTTCCCAACCCCCATCGATCGCCACTACCCCTAGATCTTTAACGGTTGCTTCCGCACAATTTCGAGGGCATCCAGAAACAGCAAGCTTCACTTTAGCCGGCGTATTAATTCGCTCAAAGGCCTTCTCTAGGCGAATTCCCATACCGATTGCATCCTGTGTACCGAATCGACAGAACGTAGACCCAACGCAGGTCTTCACTGTACGAAGCGCTTTACCATATCCATGACCGGAAGGCATATCAAGCTCTTCCCAAATGCCTGGCAGGTCCTCCTTCTTCACACCGAACAGATCCAATCGTTGACCCCCTGTGAACTTCACTAAAGGAACATTGTATTTCTCAGCCACCATTGCGATCTTCTTCAGTTCAGCTGGCGATGTCACCCCACCATATATTCGTGGAATAACAGAATAGGTGCCATCTTTCTGAATATTCGCATGATACCGTTCGTTTGCAAACCGTGATTCCTTCTCATCCGTATATTCAGCCGGCCACAGCATCCCTAGATAGTAGTTCAATGCAGGACGGCATTTGGAACAACCCTCAGGTTCACGCCAATCAAGCACATTCATAACTTCCTTCACGCTCATTAAGTGCATCGCCTTCATACTCTCAACAATCTCATCTCTGCCTAGACTTGTGCATCCGCAGATCCCTTCTTTTACCGGCTCACCGAGCACATCACCTGCATACAGTTGTAGTAAAGTCTCCACTTGGGGTTTACACCCTCCACAAGAGCCCGTAGCTTTCGTACACATCTTGATCTCACCAACACTTGCACATCCATTACCGATAGCTTCTACAATCGCCCCTTTGGAAACACCATTACAGCCGCATATGATTTCATCATTGGCCATATTCTCAAGCCTACTCGCCACTGAAACTCCTGACTTCCCAGCCGAGAAACCAAGCAACAACTCCTTTTCCCTACCCGCAATTGACTCTCCACTCTTTATTAAGGAGAACAGGGATGCTCCATCCGATGTATCGCCGAACAGCACAGCTCCGATCATTCGATCATCTTGAAGGACAATTTTCTTATACACGCCATCTATATCATCTTGATACCGCAATGAACGCGTGCTCGGTTCATCTTTGAAATAGCCTGCGGAGAAAACATCCACACCTGATACCTTTAACTTAGTCGAGGTGACGGAACCCGCGTAACCCGCAGTCTCGACTCCTACCAGCCTCTTCGCTAAGACCATACCTTGTTCATATAGTGGCGCTACCAGCCCATATGCAATCCCCCGATGCTCAGCACACTCACCTACTGCATAGACCCCTTTTATGCTAGTCTCCAAGAAATCATTCACGATAATCCCACGATTCACTTCAATACCTGCACGTTTGGCTAATTCAATGTTCGGTTTAATCCCAACTGCCATAACCACAAGGTCAGCGTCAATTTCACTTCCATCAGCAAAAGTTATTCCTTGTGTACGTTGTTTACCTACAATGCTAGCGGTTTGCTTCTCCAGCAGAAACTTCATTCCCTGCTGTTCTAGCTCTCTTTGTAGCATCATCGATGCTGACTCATCCAGTTGACGCTCCATCAGATATTTATGGATATGAATAACGTTAACATCCATTCCCAGATGAAGAAGTCCCCTAGCTGCCTCTAAACCAAGTAATCCACCACCAATAACCGCTGCCTTCTTATATGTCTTGGATGCTTCCATCATAATCTGACAGTCTTTAATATCTCGAAATCCGATGACTCCCTCTTTATTCGCTCCCGGAAGTGGAAGCATGAATGGATTAGAACCCATAGCTAATATCAAGATGTCGTACTCCACTTCAATACCCAACTCAGAGGTCACTCTACGATTCACAGTATCAATTTTCTTAACTGCATCTCCCGTATATAGCCGAATATTGTTCTCTTCATACCAATCCCAGTCATTGATGATGATGTCCTGCATATCCGCTCCACCCGCTAGTACGGAGGATAACATGATCCGATTATAGTTAGGATGAGGTTCAGCCCCAAATACTGTTATTTCATATGCATCTGTAGATAGCTTCAACACATGCTCTATTGTTCGCATACCCGCCATACCATTGCCGATTAACACCATTTTTTTCGTTTGACTCATATCGGTCTCTCCCCTCAGAATAAACATAAAAAGACCTGCTGCGCTCAAGGAAAAGAAAACATTCCCTACATAAGCGAAGACAGGCCTCATTGCCGCTTCTATACGAATACGTCGGTGTATTCGTGAAAGATATGGAATTACTATTTGATGAGACTAACTATATAAGACGTTGTCACATATGTCAATATACTTAACATAAATTAAATTAAAAATAACTTTTTAAGTAAAAAAAGAACATATATGTATCATTACATGACATGTGTTATAATCTAATTCTTACCAATAGTTAAAATTTAAGGTACCCATTCACAGTGAATCACACAAAATGATTTGGAATATCCTTTTGTGAAACGTATTCGGGTATTATATTATCAATCAAGCATCATACATTCCAGAAAATTTGTATACTATAATATAATTTTATCATGTTAGGTTTACTACCCTTTCAATTTATCTTATTAACACTATTCTGTTTGTATAGGAGGGATCACCGATCGATGCGTTTCTTATTGGTTATTCATGAATCGTCTTATACTACCCACGCCACTCAGGATCGGCTATCTCCCTCTTTAGAAATTCAGCCTGAAACCCTTCTAGAATGTAACGGTTACCAGGTATTTACTTCTTGTGAAGAAAATAATATCCAACAAGTTATTCAAGAGGTAGATGCTGCCGTCTTAAACTTACCCCTTGCAGATATTAATGCATGGGAGGTTCTTCTTAAACAATGGAGAAACCTTCCCCTTCTCTGGTGGTGTAGCACAACTTCTGCAACGTCCTCCATCTCATCATGTGAAGCAGACGTGAATATCGACGGTATACTCACGCCCAGCATGAGCGAACAAGAGCTACACTGGGCACTTCACTTCGGCGCTAAGCAATTCTATGCGCGACAACATTGGCACGATGAACGTTTACAACTATTAACCCGCATCGAAGAGCGTAAATGGATTGATATGGCTAAGCAGATTCTAAGTGATATGAACCGGATATCAGAGGCAGAGGCTTATGATATTCTCCGCAAGCGAGCTATGAACGAGCGTAAACGGATGGTTGATATTTCTACCTCAATCGTTAAAGCACATCAGACTTTAAAAGCGTAGTTACGAAGGAGGGCTTCAGAGTGATGATAAACATATTAAAAGAAGTAGCCCGAGGAAAACGTGGCGCTCGTGATTTGAATGATGAAGAAGCACTGACAGCAGCCGAAGCGATTATAGGAAATAATGCGTCTCCTGCACAAATGGGTGCATTCTTTACTGCTGAACGTATCAAAACAGAAAGTGTGGAGGAGTTAGAGGCTTTTGTGTCTGTCTGCCGTAAATATGCCAATCGCACACCGATTCAGAGTGGAATTGACTTTGCAGGTCCTTATGACGGCAGAAAGTCATCCTTCATCGCCACATTTGCTACTGCTTTCTTACTAGGAGCTGCAGGACTTCCGGTCACCATGCATGGCACGCATTCGCTCCCTCCCAAATGGGGCGTAACTCTTCTTGATCTACTCCATGAGATTGGTATTCAGGAGGAACAGTTGACGAGTGAGCATGCCATCCGAATAGCGCGTCTTACAGGTATATTGTGTGTATCTTCTGAGCAGTGGTGTCCACCACTCAGAGAACTGCGAAAGATCCGAGAGGAATTAGGCATGCGAACGATCTTAAATACCGTGGAAAAACTGATTGATTATAGCCATTCCCCCTACCTTGTATATGGTGTTTTTCATAATACGGTATTTGAGCGTATGGCGAAATTAATACACAAATTGGACTATAAGCAAGCAATAATTGTACAGGGTGCTGAAGGGTCTGAAGACTTATTCATTGATCGGCCTACGCGCACTTATATCGTGGAGAACAACCAATTCAGAATGCAGGTTATCGATCCTGAAACATACGGTCTTGATACCCTCGTCCCCGAGGTCACATGGAGTGCTACTGAACAATTGCGGGTAACGGAAGAGGTGCTGCGTGGGGAGTCTCATATGGCCTTCTATAATCAGGTGTTATTAAACGGTGCCGTAAGACTTCATCTTGCTCAGCGTGTGAACTCAATAGAAGAAGGAGTCTATACGTGCAAATCACTTCTAGACAATGGGTCTGCTTGGGCAACCTATCTTAAATGGCGTGAGGCTATGCTCGATCATAAGGAACATCCTATACCACAAGATATAAACCCTGTAAGGTTGTAATCACCGTACCTATATATCCATAAAATTAAGCCTAAATTTAATGAAAGCACTCACATACAGTGTAAAAAAAAGTGCGCTACCCTGCCTCGTAGCGCATTTATCATGATTGCGACTCTAAATCGACATACCCTAACCTCTTCATCGCTATCATGTCTATCTCCAAGAGAAAGATCTACTAGTCAAACAATATAATCTTAGGTTCCCGTATGTTCTGCGTTAACAGGCTATATAATTGACCTCGATGATGATATACATGACACAATATCTCTAATAACCATTCATATCTACTATAGGAAACTCCCCAGTAAGAGATGGTTACTTCATGAAGTTCTTGCTGGCTATAGTTAGAATAGTTCCGCACCAAAAAATCATAATTAGTAGGTAAAGCTTCTCTAATGTCATGAATCGTTACAGGTTCATTATTACTATAGAATTCAGCCATTACTACTTCGGTTGCTCCATTGGCAATCCAATAATCTGCCTTACATATCACCGCAATATGACTTAGTATCTCTCCTAGAGACCGCTTGTTCACGATGGGTCTAATGGAGAGTTCTTCTTCTGTAAATTGATCACACAGTTGAATTAAAGACTTTATCGCGATATTTAATTGATTGAAAATAGGTTCTAGCATCTTGTCCTCTCTCATATCTACCCTCCTTTAACTTGATTCCACTTTCACTCACATCATTGCTTAGAATCCTTTAATGACAAATTCGAACTCCAATTCCCCATCAGATGGGATTAAGTATTCATCATGTACAGGGGCACCCCAGCTATCATCTCCACCGACACCCATCTGTTTCCCAGCTACAGTTATCACCGTATAATATACGGGTGGTAACTCATATAGGTGCGCTGCATGCTCTAGCTCGAATGCTGTATACGGTGAAATATTACATTCTACAGGTACATCTGCTTCGATTCGGATTCCATGACCAAGATCATCTGAAATGGAGACCCGTCTAACCCCTGTGCGATTGCCTGACTCTTGTGGGTTAACGTAACCTGAGATGTTATCCGATACTTTATTCTGGAATGTTCCCAGCTTAGCTCCATAATTCCGATCGATATAGTTCTCCTCTGGTCCCATCGCATACCAATCTAAGTGACTGTAATCGGCAGGGATCTTCAGAGAAAGAGCAAAGATAGGTAAGGTTGGCAACCCCGATGTACCCTGATAACGAGATTTCACAGTTAGAGATCCATCCGCTGTCACCTTGTACATCGTCGTTACCTTCACCTCTTTACTAATACTAAGCTCGTAGGTAAATGTTATAACTACGCTATCTTCATACTCCGTGCTCTCTACATTCACACATCTTGGCATAAGACTAGCAGCATACCATCCGCTATGCGTATATCCCATACTTGTGCCTTTATCATTATCTGTCATCGCACGCCAATACTGAGGGTATGGAGGACGAGAAATCATTTCTCGGCCTGAATAGACGAGTGAGACTAGACTGCCTTGCTGTTTCGAGAACAACATCCCGAAGCCGGTTCCTTTGACTCCGATGTTCACATCTCCGTGAACGACTTCCAATTGACCCAACGCCGTCGTCTGCAGTTGACTTCTTGAACCGTGTTGAAATACCATCTGACCACAGGCTACTTCATACCCAGCTTCTGCCCAGATCATGTCCGTCTTCAGGACTAATGCGGTATTTATATAATACTCACCCTTCTGATCCACAAAGTTCTCTAGATAAGGTAGAGCCACGTAGACTTCGGATTGTGGAGCTACATCTACATCCAGACTACCACGATAAATTTCATTTCCTTCATAATTCAAGCTGTATTCCAGCAAGTAATCACTCGCATTTTGAAATAAGCTCTCGTTCGCAATCGTTACACCGGAAAGCTCGGGCTGTAATCTGAAGTTCTGATACAACGCTTTGACCTCTTGAATTTTCGGTGAAAGAGTCCGGTCGGCATACACAATACCATTCGTACAGAAATTATAGTCCGTAGGACGATCTCCGAAATCCCCCCCATATGCGAGGAACTCGTTACCATAACGGTCCTTTTTGAATAGTGCCTGATCAATATAGTCCCAGATAAACCCACCTTGATATAATGGATACTTTCTTTCAAGCTCTGTATATTTGTGCATCCCTCCGAGGGAATTCCCCATCGCATGCATGTATTCACAGCTTATGAAGGGTTTCTTAGGATCATCTAGTAAATACTGCTCAATATCGGCAGGCTTGGCGTACATTCGACTCTCCATATCACTCGTATCATCGAAGCGACGATCATGAAATACGCCTTCATAATGCACTAAACGGTCAGGATCTTTGTCTTTAAAATATTGAGAGACGTTATAGATCACCTCGCCACCATAGGACTCATTACCACAAGACCATATTAAGATCGAAGGATGATTCTTGTCTCTTTCCAACATGGACTTTGCTCGGTCAAGTACAATTCCCTGCCACTCTGGACGATCCCCAGGAATAACCCATGAAGGTTCAACGGCCCCCATCTTCTGCCATGAACCATGCGTCTCCAAGTTCATTTCGTCAATGACGTACACACCATATTCATCACAGAGCTCGTACCACTCTGTCTGATTAGGATAATGAGATGTCCGTACAGCATTAATGTTATGTTGCTTCAACGTACGAATATCCCATAACATATCCTCTTTGGTAATCGCTCGACCTCGTCTAGCATTAAATTCATGACGGTTGACACCCTTAAATGCGATTCTCTTGCCATTTAAGCACATGACTTGATCGATAAGTTCAAACACACGGAAGCCTACCCGCTGTGGAACCACTTCTACTAATCTTCCTGATTCATCAAAGACACGAATGAATAATGTATATAGATAAGGATGCTCTGCACTCCAGGGTTGAACTTCTCCTGCATCCATACTGAGATCGAGTCGATGACTACCCTTTATTGCGGATTGGACAGTAGCAACTGACTCCCCATCCGCATCTCTCAGCTCCAACTCTATTTGTGCGCTCACATCACCTTCAAAGTCTAGCTCTACAGATAACTTCCCATCACGATAATTATTCTCCAATGCCGTATGAACGAATAGATCCTTCACATGAAGATCTGGCACACTATATAGATATACTTCTCTGAATATACCGGAGAATCTCCAGAAATCTTGATCCTCTAGCCAGCTTCCCGTACTCCGTTGATATACCTCTACCGCCAGTTTATTCTCTCCATCTACTAGGAACGGTGTAAGATCAAATTCAGCTGGCGTAAAACTATCTTCACTATAGCCAATAAACTGCCCATTCAACCATACATAGAAGGCCGACTCTACGCCTTGGAATGAAATGATAACAGGTCTACTCTTCATCCGATCGGGTACAGAAAAAGTAGTCACATAACTACCAACGGCGTTATGATTCTGCGGAATTTCTGGAGGACGTAATCCTTCCACACCATCCCACGGATACATCGTATTTGCATATTGCGGCTTTCCATATCCTTGAAGCTGGATATGCCCTGGAACATCAATATTGTTCCAGCCTGCGCAATTATAATCTAATTGATAGAATTCCTTCGGACGGTCAGCAGGATGATTAGCATAACTAAACTTCCAGCCCCCATTCAGGGAATGGCGTAGAGGTAACGGTCCTAGCGCTTCTGCCTCTTCCATCGTTTCGTAAACCCGATGATCTGAATGGGGTGCTAAACGATTCACAGCATAAGTATTTAATTCCGTTAACCAGCTTACGCTAGGTGTTGTCTTACTTTGTGACATGATACAATCTCTCCTCACGTAAACAATCGTATTTTATTTAACTGAGCCAGTCATTCCGGCAACAAAATGCTTCTGTAATAGGAAGAACACTAACGCAGTCGGTAACGTTGCAATCACAATAGCCATCATCATAACACCATAATCCGGAGTATAACTTGAACCAAGGTTAGAGATCAACAGAGGAATCGTTCTTTTTTCCGGTGTCTGCAACACAATCAAAGGCCACAAGTAGTTATTCCAACTTGCCATAAAAGTAATGATCCCCGCAGCGGCATACGTTGTTTTCATCGTTGGCATAAACACTTTGAAGAATAATCCAAGTTCCGTTAACCCATCAATTCTGCCCGCCTCAAGCATGTCCTTCGGAAACATCTTGGTGCTTTGTCGGAAGAAGAAAATAAGGAAAGCTGTTGTTACTGTAGGTAGAATAACCGCGGATACAGTATTCATACCTATCGCAGGCGCAAACTGCGATAACTCTGCGAAGAAACGATATAAAGGTACCATAAGTGCAGCAAATGGAATCATCATCGATAATAGTAAAATGTTAAATACCACATCTCTAGTTTTACTTCTGAATATCTCGAATCCATATCCTGCAAGTGAAGCGATTAACATCGCCAATATCGTAGTCACAATAGCAATAATAGCCGAGTTATACAATGCTTGTAACAATTCTGTTGAATCCAACAGCTTGCGTAAGTTATCCATAAAATACGAACCCGGGAGTAGCCTTCCCTTAGTCACATCCACGGATGGATTCGTGGAACTAATAATCATCCAAAGGAATGGGAATATAGAGACAAAAGAGACACCACCCAAAAATATATACACAACCGCTCTTCTTATTTTAGCCATTCTTCTCACCTGCCACTTTAAACTGAATGAAGGCCAATACAATAATCATGATCACAACCGAGTAAGAAACGGTTGCTGCATAGCCAAAGTCTGCTGCATATTTGAAAGATAAATTATAGATGTAATGCGATATACTCAGTGTCGCATTACCAGGTCCGCCCTTAGTAATATTGACAATTTCATCAAAGAGTTGAAGCGTACCAATCGTTGATGTAATCGATGTGAACAAGATAATAGGCTTCATCAAGGGAATTGTTATTTTGAAAAACTGCTTAATTGCTGAAGCCCCATCAATCTTCGCTGCTTCATAAATCGAATTATCGATATTCTGCATAGAGGATAGATAGAAAATCATATTGTATCCCGTCCAACGCCAAGTAATTGCGATGATAATCGTGACCTTCGCCCAGAATGGATCTGTAATCCACATAATAGGTTGACTAATTAAATGGATATTTAGCAACATCGAATTAATAAGACCATCCGTTGCAAACAAATATTTGAATATAATCGAGTAAGCAACAAGCGAAGTTACACAAGGAAGAAAAATCGCTGTGCGGAAAAACCCTCTAAATTTCAGCTTACTATCATTCAGAAGTACCGAGATGATCAACCCTAGAATAATCATCACAGGCACCTGTACAATTA
The DNA here is from genome assembly GCF_050433705.1 of Paenibacillus sp. DS2015. Lineage (NCBI taxonomy): Bacteria > Bacillati > Bacillota > Bacilli > Caryophanales > Paenibacillaceae > Paenibacillus > Paenibacillus sp. DS2015. The sequence continues at coordinate 164,633 of NZ_JBNPWS010000005.1, forward strand.
AGTAAATAAAGGTGTTCTTGACGGCTGTTCTAAAAGTTATATCACTAAAAAGTCGAATATAGTTATCAAATCCCGTATAAGTTAACTTGGCCCCCGTGCCTGTTTTGAAAGATAATATCAGCGATTGAAGCATGGGATAGAAATAGAAGATCGTAATCATAACGACGGCTATAGAAATAAATGACCAACCCGTAATTCCATTCTTTCTTTCCATACTCAGTCGAGAATTCGTTTGTTTCATTCCTCTTCTGTCTCCCTCCATATTGAATAGAGCCTTGAGCGCTGACCCGTTCTCCCCCAAGCGTGCATTTAGTGGAGAGAGCCGTTCAAGCCTCAAGGCTCTAGGTTTATTGTTGTTTATCTAATTTGTGTATCCGCTTGGTTTTGAGCATCCTTAAGTACCGTGTCGATATCTTTACCATTTAAATAGTTCTGCATTTCAACGACTAAGATATCATCAATGGCATATGTGTGCGTACCATAATTTATATTTGGAATTTCTTCTGTCCATTTTGCGAACTCAGTATATATTTTTTGTCCTGAGAAAAATTCGTCTTCTTTGGCATACGCCTCACCAGAAGCTGCTGCCTTAAATGTACTTACCACGCCAACATTATCCAAAAGCTTCTGATACATTTCAACATTCGAACCGAATGTTTTTACAAGAAAGTCTGTAGCTGTCTCAGAGCCAGGAGCATTTAATACATACCACGAGCTACCGCCAAGGTTAGAAGCGTGTACCGACTTCGGATTCTCGGGAAGGATTGGAAGTGAAGCAACGGCCCACTTACCAGACTGCGAAGCTTCTGCCTTAATGGAAGGTGTAATCCAGTTACCTGTAGGAACAGTAGCTACATCACCGTTGTTTAGAGCTGCGATAAATTGACTCCAGTCAGAGTTTATATGCACAATATCAGCATCCATCATTTTTTTGTAAAGGGTAAACGCTTCCTTAAGTGCATCATTTGTAGCGATGTTCGGTGTTTTTCCATCCTCAGTTAAATACCATGAGCCTGCGGATTGAATCATCATGCGGATCAATCCTAGATCATTCGGATCAAGCGTGATTAAGTTTTTACCCGTCTTCGCTTTCACTGTTTTACCAATCTCAATATAATCATCCCAAGTGATGTCTTCCATATCCTTGGCCGTGTAACCTGCTTGCTCCAAATAATCCGTTCTGTAGTACATACCTGTTACACCTGAGTCAAACGGTGTCCCATACTGCTTTCCATCCAAGCTTGTAGGTCCTAACTTGTAATCCGCGAAGTCCTCCGGATTAATACTTCCAGTCAATTCATGAAAAGCATCTGGATAAGCACTAATAAATCCTTGAGCACGGAAATCTTCAATTAAGACGATATTCGGAAGTCCAGTCGTTGTGCCGGAGTTTAGACCTGTATTCAACTTCTGTATAATGTCCGCTTGAGCATATTCAACGATATTCACTTTCACGTCAGGATTCGTAGCGTTATAAGTTTCCTTTGCTATTTCAAGTGAAGCAATGTTGAACGATGGATCCCAAGCCCAGATCGTAATTTCGTTACTTTTGCCTTCAGTTGTACCTTTTTCAGCATTTGTTGCATCATTAGATTTCGAAGAGCAGGCGGTCAACATCATCACACTTACTAGAAGAACAGCTAATATTTTTTTCACTTAAATCAACCCCCATTTCATGTTGGGAAGCGATTAATGTAACCGCTTCCTTTCTGTGAATTCATCATAACCTGCCTCAAGAATGGGTGGTTAGTAATATCTTTATGATCACTTGTTATATTTTCGCCATATTGTAATCGCTTTCTTTATGACATTTGTACTTTCTTTAGAATATAGTATTATCTTTGTTTTTTGACCAACGGTAACTTTATTTTCATCCTAGTTCCTTCGCCTAACTTGCTGACTATACTAACACCATATTCATCACCATATAAAAGCTCAATACGTTCATGGACATTCTTGATACCTATCCCAGTAAATAGTTGACTACTTCTCTTTGAATTAAATAGATTATCATCAGAAAAAGTCACTCCTTCTATTCCATCACCACTATCCACCACTTCACAATAGAGATGCTCACGGTCGCGAGATACTAATACATGAATGTATCCACTGCTTTTTTTGTTAAACGCATGAAAGAAAGCATTCTCTATAAATGGCTGAATAATCAGTTTGGGCACATGATAATCCATACATTCCGAAGCCACAAAATAACTAACTTTAATTCGATCACCATACCGCGCATGATTAATAAATACGTAATGCTTCAATATTTCAAGTTCCTGCTCCACCGTAATGGTCTCACTGACATTACTGATTGTATTCTGTAACACAGAGATTAACGAATGAATCGTTTCCGTTGCCTTCTCCTTACTCCCCTGCTGAACTAATACTTTAATCGAAGCCAATGTATTATACAGAAAATGAGGGTTGATCTGCCGCTGTAGTGCTGCGAGCTCCGCATTTCTTTGTCCTTTTTGCGTCTCCACCAGTCTGTCCACATAATCGTGAAGCTCGTCCAACATATAGTTAAAAGCATGACCCAGCTCTCTTATTTCAGAGCCTCCAGTCACCGTGATATGATGATCGAATTCATTATTCGTTACATCAGACATTTGCCGAACGAACTTCGTGAGTGATTTGGTAATCTGTCTAGTAATGAGAAACACCAGCGACAATGCAATGCACACAATGACGATACAAATCAACGTTAATGTCTTTACATCCACCATTTGTCCTAAGGCCATTTCTGTATCAATGGTATTTACAATATAGAACTCATAAGGCGGAAGATACTCAGAGAGCAGCAGGCTCTGCTTACCCATCACGCTCCCATTTAAATAGTCGGTGGATTCCTCTTGTAATTGCATAGCGTATTTCAGCATTTCCTTACTTTCTTGACCCATACGATCTGAGCGATTGCTCGACACAATGACTCCGGCATGATTAATAATAAACACATCATTGCCACTACTCGTATAACTATTGAAAAATTGCCCGAAATCTCGTTCCTTAATGGCGATGTAGATGGTTCCGTAAATGTTACCTGTAGAACGATCTAATAGTGCCTTGGATGCAACAATTAAATGCTCGTTTTCACTATTAATAGCTTCTAGTTCTGTATAGGGCTGATAGATGATTCGCTTGGGTTCCTTATGACTATTTATTGTAAGCGAGTGCTGCTTCAGTTCCTTATCATCCATCAACAAATAGGAGCGATCGGTTGAATACATTCGACCATTCACTCCTACAATCGTAATAGCCACCTCATAAGCATCCATATTAGACTTTAGCCGCTTCATCTGCTCCGAGGTGTTGTAATATGACCTCATGGTGCTCAGTGAATTGCCATCCCCCTCCGTCAGGAAGCTTTTGATCGTTCCACTCTGATTAGCATTACTGACCACGGTAGCAATCGAATCGTTAAACGACTCGAAGCTGGTCTTGATCTGATCGATAACTTTCGTATTGGTAATACTGAATGTTTTCATAAATAAATCCCTCGACATATGAATGGTAGTCCACGAGACTACCACGGAGACAACAATAATGCTTACGACCATAACCATGAACATTTGGGTGAACAGCTTCAGATTCTTAAATTTATTTATTATCGTCTTCATCGATTTCACTTCTCTTGCTTCATATATTTTTTGCGATAAGTACTTGGTGAATGTCCCGTAAATTTCTTAAACACTTTGCAGAAGTAGCTATGATCTGAGTATCCTACTCTCCCGCTAATTTCTGAAATTGTAATATTATCATGATTCAGTAGCTCGGCTGCCTTCTTAATTCGTATTTTATTCAAATACTCGCTGAAGCCTTCCTTGGCATGTGTTGAGAAATAACTAGATAAATAGGTAGTGTTGAAATGAAAATGTTTCGCTAACTCTGCTAAAGAAAGCTGTTCTGCATAGTGTTCATGCATATAGTCAAGCAGTTGCTGAACCTTATGACTATCTTTATTATCGGATGATGCTATGAGTTGTCTCACATCGTTCAGAAAAGAATGCAGTAATGCGATAGCCTCATCCACGTGTTTAGCCTCATCTATTTTCTTGAAGTAAACATATTTCTCCTCATCGAGGATCGTGGAATCCACTTCAGAGCTACTCAATAGGGTGGTAATCACGAAGATAATATTACTTAAAAAAGACCTGAATTCAAATACATCGTTCTCATACTGCGTCGCAAGTCCTTCCACATACTCCTGCAAATATTGGAAGGCCACATCGGTTCGCTTCCGTTTCAATTCATCTGTGAAATGATTCAAATTGAACTTCTCGCTCATCTTCGGCATCTGGGGTAGTTCACGCCCAATAATGATTCTCCGGTCAGGAAAATAAAATGAATAATCCATCCGCTTTAAAAATGGTTCTCGATATATGCCCCCCACTTGTTCCAAGCCTTGAAAAGGTTCGCTAATAACCCAGCATAATTCCAACTGAAGGCTAAATAGTGATGTGGAAATCATTCTTACCAGCTCAACCACTTGCTCCGACTTCGATGGTGCGAAGTTCAACAACAATACGAAGGTATCCGGATCAGTATCCATCAGGTGATAACATATGCCCTCAGGAGATAAGAACTTCCCTACTTCCATGCTGAGCTCAGACTTTATCTGAGAGGATTCCTTATCCTTATTACGGAGAGCATATTTCGTATAGCAACCGAGCAAATAGAATCGATCATATGGAAAAGTCTCGCGGATGATCACCGAGTCAACCTTCGCCTCATAACCGGATAATAGCTTATCTATAATATGATCAACAGATGGGCTAACCTCTTCCGCTGACCTAGTCTTCAAGTTTAAGGATGGAATTTTATTAGCTGTAGCCCTAAGAACATTAAGAAGGCCTTCCGTTTCGAGCGTAGGCTTCAAGATATAATCAGCTATGCCACTCTGAAAGGTAGACTTTACATACTCAAATTCACTGAAACTGCTGAGTACGATAATCTCAATCTCAGGATAAGTAGCCTTCAACGTCCGTGTGAATTCTTCTCCGTCCATCACAGGCATCACGATATCCGTGATCACAATGTGAGGTCTTAACACCGCTACTCTCTCTAATGCTTCCTTACCATTATTGGCTTCACCAACCATTTGAAATCCTTCTGCTTCCCAGTTTAGAAGATGCTTAATTCCCTGTCTAACCAAATATTCGTCATCCACAATTAGTACTTTACACAGATCATTCAAACAAATCCCCCCCTAGCTCTCCATATTTTATAATAACGCTTTCAAAAAAATAGTGCTAATTATTCTAGTTTTTCGACTTTTACTCCTCTCCATGCATTAAAAAAAGAGAGCCCCATAGAGGCTCCCTTCATATCAATTTTATAGTTGTTCCTGCATTACTTCATCTTGGTGACGAATAATCTCAACTTTGCGAACCCGATGTTTCTCCTTCTCCCGAATGATGAAGGTAATCTGACCATAGCGCCACTCTACACCTTTCTCAAGCTCGGGTCGTCTGCTATATAACCATCCCCCAATGGAATCCACATCACTATGTTCAATGGTTATACCAAGCATCTGATTTAATTCGTCAATCGAAGTATTGCCTTGGACTAGGTATCGATCTTCACCGCATATTTCGATCGGCTTCTTCTCATCTGTATCAAATTCATCCCGAATTTCTCCGACAATTTCTTCTAGAATATCTTCGATTGTGATCAATCCTGAGGTACCCCCATATTCATCTACTAGAAGTGCAATGTGAACCTGTTCTTGTTGCATTCTCAATAGCAATGATTTAATAGGCAACGTCTCAGAGACCGTCAGGACAGGTTGGATCAATGCGTTAAAATCGAAGTCTGGATTGTTATCATAGTTCAAGAAGAACTTTTTCGTATTCACAAAACCAATAATGTTATCCTTACTTCCTTTAGTAACTAGAAAACGTGTATATTGCTCTATTTTGATAACGGCTATATTCTCCGCAAGTGTCTGATTGGCATCCAAACATACCATATCCGTACGGGGTACCATGATCTCTTTCGCAAGTAATTCATCAAAAGTAAAGATCCGATCTACGTATCCGAATTCAGTCTGATTAATTTTACCACTTTCATAACTCTCCGAGAGAATAATACGAATTTCTTCTTCCGAATGGGCTTCCTCATGTTCACTAGCAGGCATAATACCGAACATTCTTACTAATCCATTGGCGGAACCGTTTAATACCCATATGAAAGGATACATAACCTTGTTAAACACTATAATAATAGGGGCCGTAATCACTGCGATCTGCTCTGCCTTCTGAATGGCTAGTGTCTTGGGTGCAAGCTCACCAATCACGACATGGAGAAATGTGATAGATACGAATGCAATAATAAAGGAAAGAAGGTGTCCCGTACTTTCACCAATTCCAAGTTGTTCGAATAGAGGGAACAGAATCTTCTCTACTGTCGGCTCACCCAACCAACCAAGTCCCAGGGCAGTAATCGTAATACCCAACTGACAGGCCGATAAATATCCATCTAAATTACTTGTTACTGTCTTTACAGCTAAAGCATTCTTTCTTCCTTCTGTAACCATTTGATCCACTCGGCTTGGGCGAAGTTTGATGACTGCGAACTCCGTAGCCACAAAGAACGCGGTGAGTACAATCAGTAAAGCAACAAGAAATAAATTCAGTAACATATCAAGCTCCTTCTTATAATAGTTGAGTTGTTCTATAAAGTAGTTCTTATGAACTTATTATATTGTGTTATACTCTACATATCAAATGGCTATAGCGTTCATATGAGGCTAAATTCGACGATTACACCCCACCTATGAAACAAGCAGCCGCATTCTCTTTCTATATATCCTTTTGACACAACCGCATAATCATTTTATGATAAGTTCTGATGAACTAGTCATTATAGAAAGGTGTCTCTATGGAAACTTTAACGTTTACACGCAAAGATATGGCCAACTTATTGCTTTCTTTACAAGCAGGTGCACCGAACTCTCCACGAACGGTTATTCAAGATATCTGGAGAACCAATCACCAACAAGAATTTGCACAAGGTACATCCATGTCTGCCTTCATCTCAACCTCACTTCCGCCCATTATAGAAAAGATGATCAAGGCAGATACCCATCCCGCCTTTTCTCTTCATGATATTGTGTCCCTAGGATCTCAAATTGAGTACACCTATTTCTCTATTACCTCCGTTCAGAACTGGGTGAAACGAGATTTCAAAGATTTTATTGGACATGCGGAGGAAGGTAAGAAGTATTCCTTACAACAAGTCGCTCTTTTCTTCATCATTGAGGATCTTAGATCGACACTGGATTACGACACGATGCGTAAATTTTTCCAAATTGTATTTCAAGGTCAGGATCAACAAGACTTACTTCTGATTCACCCCCTTGATTTCTATTCCTCCTATGCTGAGTTGTTCGAGGAGCTTGATGTCCGTTACCGCAATTACATAGGTGATCGGACAGATTTCGTCTACAAGTGGGATCAGATGATTAATGAGGCCGCCAAAGATTATGTTGCACATAAACCAGAGCTCTCTGACGAACAGAGGGAAACACTTCAAACAGCGATCCATGTAGCCTTAACCTCTGTTCACACATCCTGCTTCCAGTCTCTCTCTCGTCGGTATGTCCATGGTATGGTGTTTCTCCACAATCTTCATTAACGAGGTGTTGTACAACGATGACTGATTTCATAACATTGCTTAAATATGCCTTCTTGGGCTTAGTACAAGGTGTTACAGAACCGATCCCTGTCTCTTCCAGTGCACATGTCATTATTGTGCAAAAGCTTTTTGGATTAGAGATTGAAGGACTTAGCTTTGAGGTTCTTGTCAATTTTGCTTCTCTACTCGCCATTCTACTCATATACAAGAATGATCTAATTCAACTCATTAAACATGGATTTCTGTACGTCACCGGTCGTGATGAACAATACAAAAAAGATTTCCATTTCATTCTGTACCTTGTGATTGCAACGATCCCTGCTGGACTCATTGGCTTCCTATTTAACGATTGGATCGGGGAGACCTTAAAAGGATTAGTAACGATAGCTATAGCCCTCTTCCTTACGGGGATTGCCTTATGGTTGATCCGCAATTTACGTGGGCGAAAGAATGAGGCAGGGCTTAGACTTAAAGATGCTATCATCATTGGACTTGCCCAAACTGTTGCATTAATTCCGGGAGTTAGTCGATCCGGAGCTACCATTGTAGCGGGTATGGGACTTGGATTAAAACAGTCTACCGCATTGAAATTTTCATTCTTCTTATATATCCCTATAAGTATTGGCGGTATGATTCTTGAAGGTTCGAACCTGTTACATGATCCCGATCTGGGAACATTAGCGCTTCCTTATGCCCTAGCCTTTGTCATTTCATTAGTAGCTTCCTACTTCTCAATGAAATGGTTCATGGGGATTATGGAACGTGGTCAACTTAAATATTTCTCATGGTATTGTTTCTTGTTAAGCGCATTTATATTATTGTTTATGTTATAAACATCTAAGGTAGTAACTCGAAAAAAGCTGAACAACACCTTTACTTCAAAGTGTTGTTCAGCTTTTTTCGAGTTACTATTATTTAGAAGCAGAAACCTTGGTCAGGATGAACCCCGTACCTAATTCCTTCAATGCTACCGCATAGCCATCATTAAAGGATGAAGATGCGGACTCATATTCAAGCTTAGTCAGTAACTTACCTTGGCGATTGATATAGCCAAACTTGCTGTCAGAGTTCGTTCCTATCCCCACTAGAGCGATTCCTTCTTTGAATGGAAATGCCCTAGTATATTTCTGATAACCAATAACCAATTTTCCCTTTTGATTGATAAACCCAACTTTACTATCCGCATTGTACACGATCGCTAATCCCTCAGTGAAACCAGCCGCTTGTTCATACTTAAAAGGAATAACGACCTTGCCCCGTTTATTAATAAATCCCCATTTGCCTTTGGCATTCTGTACGGGTGCCCATCCTTCAGAGAAATCCCCCGCGGATTGATATTGAAAGGGAATCACTGTCGTGCCCGTTGTGTTGATATACCCATATAATCCTTTATTATTCTGAACAAGGGCTAATCCTTCGGAGAATCCACGGGAAAAGGCATATTTATAATTAATAGCTAGTTCGCCAGAAGTATTGATGAATCCGATCTTGCTATCTTTCGGAGCGTATGCCACGGCTAGACCGTTGGTGAAATAATACTCAGAACTATACGTTGTAGTTAATCGCGTGACAATTTCCCCTGTCCGATCAATCAAAGCCTCGTCATTAGAATCGGCCATCGTAACATGGGCTACACCTTCGGAGAAATAACCAGCCGATGCATACTGGCACGGAATCGCCAGCTTACCTTTGGTATTCACATAGCCCATGAGTTTTGTTGTTTTATTTCTCACCAACGCTCGCTGCTCATAAAAATCGCTTAAAGGTTCAATATCCGTAGGAAGAGTAAAAGCCTTATCCCCTGCGGTGTTATAGTAGACAAGCGTGCCATCCTTCTGTTCAGCGAATAACAAACCATTATGAAAAGCCCCATCACTTATAGGCCGAACATGACTATAATCCAAAGACGTCTTAGAGACTTCAATTTGTGCCATGTTAGAAGCTGCCAAGCTTGTGCCGGAAATGGTGACTGTAGTACATAGAATGAGTAAGGCTAACCCCCACTTTTTTATCATTTCCATAGCCCCTTTATCATCAGTTTTCAAAAAGTCATCTATTCGTCGTTTACCATAAGCTTATCCCCGCTAGTAAACCAACTAAATAATCCCAAAAGTATAGACGATAAAATTTCAAATTAGTTTCTCGTTTTCCTAATTTATCAAATCATAAAGAATACAGCCTATTCAGTCTCCCTCAATCTCTCCACAATCGTTCGCTTGTTCACGCCACGGTAGACAACAAAGGGGATCATAACTGACAGAATGAGTAATATGGGATAGGACAATAGAAGCGGCGCAATTACGAAAGTATAGCTAAAGAACCACAAATGACTTGCGATACCATTAATAATGAAATAGGAGAACAGAACTCCCAACAGCAATGATATGAGTATTGTAGCTAATGCATAAAAGAGACCTTCAAAAATCAGAAGTTTGTTTAACTGCTTATCCGTCATGCCAATGCTCTGAAGCATAGCAAATTCCTGTCGTCTAGCAATAATACTGGTTAGCATCGAATTGATAAAGTTGAGAATACCAATTAAGCCAATAATTACGCTCAATACGCCGCCTACCGTCAATAGCATAGTCTGCATTTTAATAAATTCGCCCTCATATGCGCCTTTCGATTCATAATCCATAGCAGGTTCCACATGTTCCGTATAGCCCTTAACAAATTCATTCATCTCGGAAACATGGGCATCATCCACATTGAACTGATAACTCATAACCGTTGGGTTAGGCACGATCGCAGCGAACTCCTTCGCTGGAAGATAGAACCCATACCCTCCCCAGAATCGTACATGGTTATTGTAGCCCATTCTAGTTTTTGCCAAGACCTCATACTCATGGGTACCGCTTTCGGTGGTTATCTTCACCTTATCACCAATAGCATAGTGCGATCTGTCCCAATAAATATTGCCGTGATCATCATCAGATAATCCTTCAATGATGTACTTGCCTGATTGGAGTTTGTTGTCATCTAACTCCCCCTCCACAATTTCGAGTTGATGGAGAGGGAAGTCTTCCAACCCAAACAACTGTAGAAACTGCTCTTTATTATTGTCTACTATAGTTCCTTCATGGAGATTGTAATACAGTCTTCCCCCATCTTCAAAGCCCTCTTTCTTACTTACCTCTTTAATAAAACTGTCGCTAAGAGCATCATCTTCTGACCTAAAACCATTCAAGGTGTTGAAATAGTTAGCATGACCGATCAGAAAGTCCGTTTTCACAAATTTACTAATAAATTTATCCATGTCAAAGCCTTTAGAGATCGTGAACACTGAATTGAGTAGAATTAAACTGAGCGACATAGAGATCACTACAATAATCGTTCTTTTTCTATTTCTCCCCAAGTTTGAAAGAGCCATCTTATACAGCTTTCCGCCATCGGTAGATTTCTTAGTAGCACGTTGGCTCTTTTGTGATATGCCGCTGAATCGTACCGCCTCTACAGGCGAGACCTTTCCAGCGATCTTTCCTGGCTTCCGACAACTGATATATACGGTGATGAGCGAAAAAATAACGGAGCCGATAAATATCATCGGATTTGCTGAAGTGCTGGTCTTTCCACTATAGCTAGATACATTCACTACTAAAGGAAGAAGCGTATTTCCTAGCACATATCCGAAGATCACTCCCATGGGGATACCTATAACGGAAAGTATCAGTGCCTGTCTATGAATAATTCGTTTTATCTGCTTAGGTGTGGTACCGATGGTTTTTAATAGACCGTAGAAACGAATATCTTTAATGACAGATATCTGAAAGATATTGTAGATGATCAGATAACCTGTAAGAATAATTAGACTCGCTCCGATCAAGACACCGATGACCGTTGAAAGATCCCAGCCAAAACTTGTGGACATATAAGCCCAGTTAATACCGTAAGCAACATAATTACTATCAGCCTCATTCAGGCTATATCCGCTGTCTGTAATGACCTTTTGTATATTCTGCTCGATATTCAAGCTATTACTAAACATAATATCTGCGCGGATCGTACCCGTAGAATCAAAGTCTTTATTATAGTTCGGCTCTATGTTGCTAAGCTCTGCATCAATAAAGGAGCGAGAGACGAAAATTAAGCCAACCGAAAAGGCGGGGTCACCCTCATAAAAACCTGATAATACAAAGTCATAAGAACGTTTTTCCCCCTTAATGCTATATTCTAACGTCACCTTTTGCCCAATCTCATGAGGAATACCCAGTAAATCCAATGTTACTGTATCCGCAATCATTTCATTGACCTTGATGGGTTGCTCACCTGTAGTGGGTGTGGTAAAACCGAGCTTCATAGCTACATCATCAGCATAGGCAATTTCGGTATGACGTTTAAGGAATTCTTTATTTTCCGCCATATTCACTAAGACAGTTCTACCTATATCTCGGATCAGGGGATGATCCTTTATATTCTGGTACTGCTCTTCCGTGAGGTATTTCAGACTTCCTTGAGCACTGCCACCTGATTGACGCATCGTTTCTTCTTGAAAGGTATTCACTACGCCAAAACTAATCGTAAACAATGTGGTGAACAAAATTGTGGTAAGGGCAATGGCAATCACCGCAATCCAGTTCCTGGTTTTGTTCGCTTTAAAGCTTTTGAATGCCAAGCGATTGATGACTTTGTGGTTAGCGACTTTGATCATCCCTTCCCACCGCCAACGATTTCGCCATCTTCAATGTGAATACTGCGGTCCGCCAACTGTGCAATCTCCTCATTATGAGTTATCATCACAACCGTCTGATTAAATTGCTGGCTAGATACCTTAATTAGACCTAGCACATCCTGACTAGTCTTACTGTCGAGATTGCCTGTAGGCTCGTCCGCAAGAATAATAGCCGGTTTAGTAGCAAGTGCACGTGCAATGGCTACCCTCTGTTGTTGACCACCGGAGAGTTGTCCTGGTAGATTCATTTGCTTGCTTTCTAGTCCTAAAATTTCAATGATGGTATCCACATAGGCTTTGTCCACCTTGTTACCATCAAGCTCAATCGGCAATGTGATATTCTCATATACATTTAATACAGGCACTAGATTGTAACTTTGAAATATAAATCCAATGTTTCTTCTTCTAAATATGGTTAATTCTTGATCTTTCAAGCTGAATATTTCTTTACCATTGATGATGACATCGCCTGATGTCGGTCTGTCCAACCCACCTAGCATATGTAATAAGGTTGATTTGCCACTGCCAGAAGTGCCGACCACTGCCACAAACTCTCCATTATGAATGTTCAGATTAACCCCATTTAAGGCCTTAACCAAATTCGGCTCGCTACCGTACAGCTTCGTTAAGTTTCTTGTCTCCAGAATAACCATTCGATCATACCTCCATTCAAATAGAACCTGCTTCTCCGCTATCCTATTAGGAACAGTATCCGTTCCCCCAAAGAATATAAGAATACAATATAGAGCTAAATCCTACACTTTCTTTGAATCCAAAAAAGTCTACACAGGTTCTGTATAGACTATAACACTCAAATCTTTCGAGGCCCTTTCTTGAATCTAACAGTATTGAAAGATTTCAAATTATTTCGTAACGCTTGGCAAAAATACAGAGAATATCGTTCCCTTCCCCATCTCTGATTTCACCTTCATATATCCACCCTCTGCTGAGATAATTTCTCTAGAAAGATACAGTCCAATCCCTACACCCTCATATGAACTGACATGCACAGAGCGATAAAATCTTCGGAATATCTTGTTCATATCCTGTTCCTCAATCCCCATGCCATTGTCTGCAATATCAATACGAATGAACAACTCATATGCGACTGCCGATATCGAAATATGTCCTCCCGTTGAGGTATATTTGACCCCATTATCTAAAATGTTATAAATCGCTTCCTCAGTCCACTTAGGATCGAAAAGAGCCTTTAGATGCTCAGCGCATGATACGTTTAAAGTCATATTTTTCTCTTTCACCTTTGTGGTAACAGCCTCCACTGCATTCCATAATAGCTCTGCTACTGATGACTGTCTTGGATTGACACTGATCAGTCCTGTCTCTAGTCGTGACGTTTTCACTAGGGCTTGGATCAGAAAACTCAGTTTCTCTGACTGTATTGTAATTTCATCCACGCAATTCTTCGACAGTTCTGATAGCTCTCCCTGCTCCTGCAAAAGCTGTGCATACAGCATGATGTTTGCGATCGGAGTTTTCGTCTGATGTGAAATGTCTGATACCAAGGCTTTAATCCTATTCCGTTCCTCTGCGGTGTTATGCTCAGAAGATTTAGAAACTATCAAGAACCGACTCAGCTTACTTTCTAACGCAGATAACATCGTCTCATCATACGTGGAGCTAGAGAAAGTGTTGTTTATTGCGCTATCTAACAGCTCATTCATCCTTAGATACGTTGCTTTTTCTTTGCGTCGCATATACTGAATTGAGAGTACTGCGAATAGAACAGCAAGAATAGCTACAACACTCAACATTAGATTGGTTATGTCGATCTTATTCCACCGCCCATGTATACCCTAGTCCATACACCATTTGAATGTATTGGGGCTTTGAAGGGTACGTCTCTAATTTATTTCTCAATCGATTGACCGTAACAGAGAGTGCATTCTCATCTACATATTCCGAATCCTCAGTCCAGATTTTATCTACAAGAATAGCACGTGAAAGAATCGTTCCCTTATTCAGGATTAAGACTCTTAATAATCTTTGCTCCGTTTTGCTAAGTACAAGCTCCTGCTTATGTTTATAAAATTTCATATTTCCAAAATCAAACACAAAATCGTCGATGATCACCTGATCAACTATCTTTTGTGTAGCTCTTCGCAAAATACTAGATACCCTAGCTCTTAGAATCATCAGACTGAAGGGTTTCGTTATATAGTCATCCCCGCCGAGCTCCAGTCCGGTCACCACATCCAGCTCTAGATCATTGGCAGTTAAGAAAATAATAGGTACGGCTGAGTTCTTGCGAATCTCTTGGCAGAGGTCAAATCCATTGCCATCAGGTAAATTAACATCCAGAATTATCAAATCTACTTGGCTATTATTTAAATATTCCCTTGCCTGCTTCACAGTGAAAGCCTGTATAAATACAAAACTGTCCTGTTTCAAGGATAAAACAATGCCATGGTTCAACGCTATATCATCTTCCACAATTAGAATGTTCGGCATGACTTCACCTCCATATATAGCCACATTATATTGCTTCTATTACACATACTAAATTGTTGGGTTGTCAAGTATAGTGGATCTGCTCCTCTGTATGTGTACTACATTGTTTTCTTCTGATTATTATACAGATGGCACGTTTAGAGCAGAAAAACAGCTGAATCGTGCAGAGATTACAACGTGGATGGTTCGGGCTACAGAATTTGAAGTAAATATAAAAGCATCACTTTCCTTCCATTCATTATTTAGCCCCCTATTGATAGGACTATCTCATTCTAAGACAACCTCTATAGATAAATGAATGTAGAAAACTGACTAAGGCTTGGAGAATTCTATCAATTATATTACCTTAATTAATACTTCTTCAGGTTTTCTTTAGAATTTCCACACCTAATTCCTCAGAATTTATAGTTAAGATTTATGTACTGAAGTAAGCAAAGGAGGCGGAATATTGGTCAGTAATATGATTCTAGAGCTAATCAATCAGTACGGATATCTGATTTTTTATCTTGCTTTCTCATTAGGCCCTTTTGGAATTCCAATCCCTAATGAAGTTACAATCCTCACTGGAGCTACTCTGAGCCATATGGGAGTTATCAATCCGTGGCTGACTTACTTCTGCGTTTTATCAGGGTTATTAACTGCCTTTACGCTTTCTTATTTTGCAGGTAAATTCTTTGGTCAAAAACTGAAGAACAAATTTCAGAAGAATAGAAATTTTCAAAGGGCAGAGCAGATTCTCACAAAACGAGGGAATACTGCTATGTATATAGGCATGTTTATTCCAGTTGTACGATACATCATACCCATGTTAATGGGACTGAGCGGAGCAAGCTATAAACGATTCGCCCTTATTTCATATTCCAGTGCTTTGGGTTGGACCTTGATCTTTTTCTCCGCAGGCACTTTCTTCGGAGATCATTTCCGATCAAACTTATTCAATACCTGATCATGAATTAATGGAGGAAAATCTGATGAGTTTCAATGAAAGCATTTTATTTTTAAGAAGTTTTATTCATAATCCAAAACGGGTAGGCAGTATTATACCGAGTTCCCGTTTTCTCGCAGATTCCATGGTTAAACAAGCGCCATGGCCTGAAGTGAAGGCCGTTGCTGAGCTTGGATCTGGGACAGGTGCAATCACTCGTGCAATCAGCAGTAAGGTAAATAAAAACAAAACAACGAAAGTATTATTATTTGAGATGGATGAGACTATGAGGGATAATCTAAAAAAAGAATACCCTGACTTTTCCTGTTATCCAAATGCTGCCCGTTTATTGGAAACAATGACAGATTCACATATTCATCATTTGGATTGTATTTTTAGCGGACTGCCCTTTTTCAACTTTGAGGCTGAATTGAGAAATACCCTGGTTGAACAGATCTATCAATCGCTCAAACCCGAAGGATTATTTATCGCATTTCAATATTCACTTCAAATGAAGAAACAACTTTCCGAATATTTTATTATTGATACAATAAGATACGTGCCATTTAATTTCCCCCCTGCTTTCGTCTACGTCTGCCGCAAAAGGGATACTATTATAAATAATTGAGGAAGAGGAGTTGTAGTTAATGAAAACAATCCTTGTTGCGGATGATGATTCCGAAATTCGAGATGTCATTCATGTCTATTTACGAAATGAAGGCTACCATGTGCTTGAAGCCGCAGATGGTCAGGAAGCAATAAATGTAATACAAACAACTTCTATTCAACTGGTTATCCTGGATGTCATGATGCCTCGAATGGATGGTATCACAGCTTGTCTCAAAATAAGGGAAATATCCAATACCCCAATTATTATGCTGTCAGCCAAGCAGGAGGACATTGATAAGATCACAGGTCTGACTACCGGGGCAGATGATTATATGATCAAACCCTTTAATCCGCTGGAACTACTGGCTCGTGTAAAAGCTCAGTTACGGCGTCAGTCCTTAATTGGAAAGGAAGAATTCAATTCATTGCTTATTATTAAAGACCTGATCATAGATAAAAATAAACATTCCGTGAAGGTTAACGGAACCGATGTTTCATTGACTCCACTAGAGTTTGCGATTTTATCGCTACTCGCAAGCCGGCCTGGGCAAGTTTTTAGTTCGGAGCAGATTTACGAGAGTGTATGGAAAGAGCCTTACGGGTATTCTGACAATACCGTAATGGTCCATATTCGTAATTTAAGAGAAAAATTAGAAAAAAACCCAAGAGAACCTCTGTATATTAAGACTGTCTGGGGAGTGGGCTATAAAATTGACTAAATATGTGCGAAAGCCACGACAAAAAAAACGCATTCAGACCAATATTTTAATCAGGATGGTGCTCAGTTTAATTATTACTTGTTCTATAAATTTTTCACTTAGCATCTTATTCTTTCATCTTGGTAATATAACGAACCTGGAATGGGTGTTCGACTTTCTCGCCTACCTTCTTACACCGATGTTCTTAGTTATTTTTGTTATTACATTTTTTATATTAACCCGGCGAATCGTCAAAGATTTAATTGCACTGGAGCAAGGGCTTCAAATTATATCTGAAGGTGATTTGAGTTACCGGGTACCTGTTGAGCGGCAAGATGAACTGGGACGTGTGGCTTTAAACATCAATCGAATGGCAGAACGTTTGGAACAACTGATTATAAAGGAACGTGAAGTCGAAAGATCCAAGATGGAGCTGATCACCGGGATATCACATGACTTGCGTACACCACTTACAAGCATTATCGGCTATATTGAGCTTCTTAGAACAGAATCTTTTCAAGATAAGAAAGAATACTCGCGGTTTGTTCAAAACACCTATAACAAAGCGATTCATTTGAAGAAGATGCTGGATGACTTGTTTGAATATACCCGGCTGACTTCAGTGGACTCCCAGTTAAATCTAAAGAGAGTCGATTTGTCTGAGCTTTTGCATCAACTATCATTTGAATTCGAACCTATTGCTCAAGAAAACAACGTGCATCTTATAAAAGATATCGGTACTTCACCGGTTGTTGCCTTGGTGGACAGTGATAAAATTGCCAGAGCCATCGACAATCTTCTCATGAACGCCTTAAAATATTCCTTGAAACCAGGGAATATTGTCATAAAAATGTCAACGCGTGGTGAGCACATTACCATTGAGATCGAAAATATAGGGACTCCTATCTCTGAGGATCAAGAAAAACGTCTATTTGACAGATTTTACAAGGTTGACCACTCAAGAAAAAACGATGGAATTCAAACTGGAGCAGGTCTAGGCCTTTCTATTTCCAGGAATATTGCTGAGTTACACGAGGGAACTTTAATGCTTAAACATACTCATGATGTCTTCACATTTCAACTGAAATTGCCTTTTGAAGAGGGATTCTGAGATATTTTTATAGGGCGGAGGATTGTTAATTGATTATGTCTGAGTACTTTTCTTACAAGGCTTCCTCAAAGATCCAAAGCGGGCAGGAAATATTCTACCTAGTTCACAATCATTAGCAAACAAAATAGTCCAGTCTGTACAATGGCATAATGTAAACGCCGTTGCAGAGCTTGGAGCTGGTACAGGTGCTATCACCCGTCACATCAAATCACAGATGGCGAATTATCCAGAATGCATTTTCCATTCCAATGCCAGCTACCTACTCAAGAAATTGAATCAAGAAAGCATCCGTGAGTTAGATTGTATTATTTGCGGATTACCATTTTTCAACTTTTCAAATGATATGCGAGAGCATATACTCCATCAGATTGTTAAGTCACTTAAACCAGGCGGGATTTTAGTTGCTTATCAGCACTCACTGCACATAAAAAAAAAAAATGGGCTAAACATCTACTTATCGAGAAAATTGAGTTTTTGCCTTACACTTTCCCTCCAACTTTTGTATATGTTTGTCGTAAGAGGAATGAGTGATAATTAGTGCATCAAAGAAATGAGAAATTTAAGCTACGACCTCCCGCTTATAGGGAATTTCAATATGCAGTTCCTCAGTTTCGCTGAACATACGGCAATTCTCCCCTTGAACGCCCCTCCCCCATTCCCTCAACAAATTGTACCCCGTGCTGAAGCAGCAGTCTTTATCGCAAAACTGTTTAATGTAAATAACTAGCTTCGTTCTCCAACAATTATTCTATCAAAAAGACCTCGCTCTCATTTGTGTATCAGAGCAAGGTCTTTCTTTATTTTGGCGTTCTTTTCTTTCATTGTTGATAATCGACAAAAGCAAACTGCTCCTTGTTTCTGAAATGAATATATTGAGCGATAGTAACAAGCGTATGATTTTATTTTTTGTTATCTACAGGAATAGATATAGTCTTGTCGTAAGTTTTAATATAGTTAAATCCGTCCAGTAGCAGCCATTTCGGTTCCTCCATTGTGTTAAAAGAATACGTCTGCTCCCACATGATATTACCGTTTTTCAGATCCCACGGACGTGACGAGGAAATGGATGATACGGGAATTACGATACCACCAGCTTGAACGGATAAATTATCCGTTTCCAATACTGTGAATTGGTTCCTGGCAATCACGATATCATAGCCTGTATCGGTTTTTGTGACGCTTCGAATCCATACCTTTTCATTGCCAATTTTGAAGGATAGATCTGATGGTGAGGCTAGGGAGATGGGTTCTTCTACTTTCTGATAACCAGGGAAATTTTCGAGTACAAGTTCAACATTCTCTATCTTGTCTGTCGGAAGCACATCAAATTCAAGTTCAAATCCCATGCCCTTTTCAGCCAAACCCCGCGATCCCCATGATTTCACTTCTGATCCATTCACATAAAGATTTGTTTTACCCATGAATCTCGGGAATCCCTCATAATCCATCTCATAATGTCCCTTCACGATGGTTGAAGTTGGTGAAGCCGTAATGGAGTCATAGTGGACAGTCCCCTGATCGACAGGAACGGATTTTGAAATATCCTCTTTAATAATACTTTTCATCGCTTTATTGGCTTCATACTTGAATTGAATTGGATAGAAAGCTCGTTTTCCGTTATCTAGCCACACACTGAATGTTACGGTTAATGTCCTGGTGAATGGACTTACCGGATCAAATTTGTCCACTCCCTCGAAGTGGGTCTCGTCTTTGCTATGATTGCCGCCTCCACTTCTTAGCATTGAATCAGTTAAGAATCCTTGGATTTTATCCACGGAATAACGCATAGAACCCTTCTCATCAAACACGGACCCCGCTTGTCGATCAACCGTGTAATACAGTGACAATCCATTATCATCCGCAATAACTCCGTTAATGCTAATAACAGTGCCGTCATCAAGTGTTGTACTTTGGTTGACCGTTTGTCCGTATCCTTGCTCCGCGACTTCTGCAAAACTTAGAGAGCTCAGCTTGATTTTATTAAACAACTTACCTCCGTAATAAGCAAATGCAGGATATTGATAAGTTCCGACAACCAGAAGGAGTGCTGCAGCTAATGACGCAACCCATATCATGGCTCTATTCACATTTCTTTTCTTAGTGGGTACATGCTCAAGCGCATTTCGAAGTCTGTCTTCAAGTTCTGATGGTGCCTGTACGATATTCAAGCTCTGTTTGTGCTCCTGTAATCTCTCCTCGATCGTTGTCATAACGATCACCTCCAATCATAGATTTGAGCTTTTGTATGCCTTGCGAAATTCTTGATTTGATTGTGCCCAACGGCGCATCGGTCATGTCCGCAATCGTCTGATAGGGGAGATCATGTACGTACCGAAGTTCGATCGCTTCCCGCTGTCGTACACTCAGATGAGAGAGCAGCACCTGCATATTCATCTCAGACTCCGTATTACGATATGGATTATCGTCAGTTAATGCAGCATGTGTTGATTCTCGCTCGTCTTCCAGTGGAAGAAATCGTTTCTTGTTGCGGAGTATTGTTTTGCAACGGTTGACGAGAATGGTCTTGCTCCAACTGTAGAATGCTTCGCCCTTTTGCAATTGATCCAGCTTTTCATAAAGAGTAACAATCATGTCTGCCATTGCATCCATTGCGTCATGCTCATTTCTCATGTAGCTGTATGCAAGACGATAATAAGCGTCCTGTTCGTCTAAAATTAGTTGTAATAAAGCTTCCTTGTTGCCTTTTTGGGCTTGTTTGACAAGATGGCTTACATTCATACTCTCACCCCTTTCATAGATAAGAGATTGCAGAGGTTATAAAAGTTCATTTTGTGCAAAATAGATCTCCACAACCAACTTACAGGGAAGTTATCCTATTCATAGGGAAGTCCTCTTATCTGTGATTTCTGTTGTGGTGACTTAATTCCACAAGAAAAGAGCTTCCTTTTTCTATTTATCTATTTACACATCATATTTTACGCTCTCTTAAATTTCAGTCTCAGATGGACGATTTACAAATCTTAACTATTACTATAATGAGTTACTCACAATGATTTCGGTTAATCAGATGTTGAGCGTCTAACCTTCCAAACGCAGCATGTCGTCACTCAGCTGTTACCAAGTTTCACACTATAAAAACCAAAAACCCTGACGTGATCAAAATATCTTGATCACATCAGGGTTTTCCAACCTTATTCTATCCAGATCTATGCTTGTTCTCTCCTACTCTTCCCATACTTCCACAAAGACGCACAACAGAACACTAATCCCATGCCTACAATAATTCCTCTTACAAGTTCCATAAAGAAAGATCCATCTGTTTCCATCATACTACCCAATAATAAGATCGCTGAGGACGATCCAAGCATAACAACCATTTTATCGTTTTTATTCAAAGTGAACACTCCTTCAATTGGTTTTATTTTCACTACTATTTATTTGTTATTTGCGTTCATTCACTGAACTATATCTTATAAGCCTTCATCGCTTTGCGTAGTTCTTTAATAGTTGGGCGTTTACCATACATCAGTACACCTGTACGGTAGATCTTAGCGGACAACCAACCCAACACTAGGATAGATACGATTAAGATAAGAATGGATACCCAGATTTCCCAAGGTGCGATATCTCCCACACCAATGCGGACGATTACCGTCGTAGGTGAGAAGAATGGAATATAGGAAGCTACTTTCATCAACATGGAATTAGGAGCTCCGAAGCTGAACGTTGCGATGTAGAATGCTGCTAAAGTCAGCATGGTAATCGGCATGACCGCTTGCGCTAGGTCTTCTGTGCGACTAACTATTGAACCGACTGCAGCGAATAATACGGCGAACAGGAAGTAACCTAGCAAGTAGAAAATAAATCCGTAGACTAGCACATCTGTACTTACATTTGAAAGATTCAAGTCAAAATCGGCTAGGATGGCTTTATTCTGCGGCATCATCACGTTCCCTATCATCACTATAATAAATATTGCAATCTGTGTAAGTCCTACTAGGAACATCCCTATAATCTTTCCGAACATTTGGGTGAGTGGTGATACACTCGTAATTAGAATCTCCATAATCCGGGAACTCTTCTCTGTTGTTACTTCAGAGGCAATCATATTTCCAGTAGAGATCGAAGTGAAGAAGAACAAGATTAACAACACATAGACCACACCATAATTGATAACTTTCTGCGCAACCTCTTCTTCTGTATCTGGCGCTTCCGTCGAAGTATTATTGACTTGACGTGAATCCAATTGCACCGGTATT
The DNA here is from genome assembly GCF_050433705.1 of Paenibacillus sp. DS2015. Classification (NCBI taxonomy): domain Bacteria; kingdom Bacillati; phylum Bacillota; class Bacilli; order Caryophanales; family Paenibacillaceae; genus Paenibacillus; species Paenibacillus sp. DS2015. The sequence continues at coordinate 186,972 of NZ_JBNPWS010000005.1, forward strand.
GCCAACGCTGCTGTCTGTTCCGCAGTCAGTGCATCTTTCACAATATATTGCATCTTAACCGCTTGTAACGCACCCGCTAAATCGGCTTGAACTATTGGGCTCAGCCCTTCCTCTTCCTCAGAAGAATACAACACGGTTGGGAACACAGCTTTGTCATCCGATACAAATTGTAGATACCCTTCGATTTTCCCTTCTTCGATGTCTTTATTTAAGAGCTCTTCATTCGCAGTATCATATTTCACGAAGGTGAAGTCATCGCTCTTCTGTGCTTGCCAATACGTATCCAATTGGTCTGCTAGCTCAACTTGTTGCTCATACACCAGACCAATCTTGGTAACTTCATTCTTTAAGTCTTCACCCGTAAATAATTGTATGAAATACGGAATATTAATAGCAATTGACATGATCAATGCCAGAATAATGGTTGTCACTACGAAGGATTTAGTTTTCACTTTATTTCGGAATGTAAATCCAATTACAGTACCCATCTTATTCATTAGACTCACCTACCTCTTTAATAAATATTTGATTCAATGTGGGTTCCTTGATTTCAAAACGTTCAACGACACTTTGTTGCATGGCCATGTGCAATATCTGCTGTGCTGCTGATACGTCTGAGATGGAAATGACATATCCGCCTTGTTCTTGTGACTCCACTTTCGTTACACCCGCTATATTCTCTAAGCCTGTAACTTGACTCGTCGTGCTAAGAATGACTTGCTCACGCGGATATCTGCCTTTGATTTCCTTTAAGCTTCCTTGAACAATGGGATTCGAACGATGCATAATCGTAATATTCTGGCATAATTCCTCCACATGCTCCATCCGATGTGTGGAGAACAATATGCTAGTTCCTTGATCGCGTAGTTCTTTAACTGTAGATTTTAGTAGTTCTACATTTACTGGATCCAAGCCGCTGAATGCTTCATCTAGGATAAGAATTTGTGGATTATGTACCACAGCTGCTATGAAGCCAATTTTTTGCTGATTTCCTTTGGAGAGCTCTTCTATTTTTTTATCATAATACTCCGGCACTTCAAATCGCTCTAGCCAATAACGAAGGCTCTTATCGGCTTGCTTCTTAGATACTCCCCGAAGCTGCGCTAAATACGTAATCTGATCGCTAACCTTAACTTTCGGATATAGTCCACGTTCCTCTGGCAAGTACCCCATAATTTGTTGAAGTTCTGCACTATGCGGTTTACCATTATAGCTGATCTCCCCACCATCAGGATAAATAAGACCCAGCACCATTCTCATCGTTGTGGTTTTACCTGCTCCATTAGCCCCAAGTAGTCCGTAGATTTCTCCTTCCTCTACTTTTAAAGACAGTTTATTCACTGCTGTTTTGTCCCCAAATTGCTTAAACACATAATCCAATTTCAAAGATTCCATATTTATTTTCCCCTCTCTTATCCCACTAGGCAGTCATTTGTCTTTGGATCCAAAGACTTAATATTTCATCAAGTTCTAGACCTCGAGTCTTGATCATTCCAATCCCAGATTCTTGAAGAGCTCTTTCGACATTAAGACACTCCGTCGTAATCATTCGTAATACACCCTTAGACTCTTGATGCCATTCTATCACCCCAGGTAAATCCTCTACCAAATCAGCATCACTACTAACCCATATTTCTTTCCAATTATCCATAAGGCTATCTTTCTCCAGCATCCCGTAAACTTGCCCCTGATGCATAAGCAGAATATAATCAGCAAGTCTTCTAACCTCTTCTACAATATGAGTGGACAGAAGAATCGTTGTATCTCCTTGCATCATATAATCCTTTAAAACATCCATCATCATTTTCCAGGCAAAAGGATCTAATCCCGAAGATGGTTCATCCAGTAACAGTAGTTTAGGATGAGGTGCCATCGCTGCCGATATTTCGAACTTTCGTCGTTCACCCTTGGACATTTTATTCAGCTTGGTCCCTCGTGGAATCTTGAACTTCGTTATCAGTTCTTCGAACAACGTATGATCCCAATCCGGGTACCAGTACGCTCGGAATTTAGTAGCCTCTTCTATCGTTAAGTTATCTTCCTCTACATTCGATTTCTCAGCTACATATCCAATCATCCGTCTAATTTCTGGTGGAAGAGGACCCTGATATGACTTCCCAAACCATTCGATTCTTCCTTCATCCGGAATAACTAGCTGCATCATCATATGAATCAGACTACTTTTACCTGCGCCGTTCTCACCAACCATTCCAATCACATAACCTTGAGGAATAGAAAGGTCTAGCGGCCCGATCGTTCTCGTTCGACGTTCCTTCACTACACCTTGGAGATTTAATACGTTCTGCTCCATATCTGTTACACCTCCCCTTCCTTAGTCTGATGATATTTAATATTCACAATGTTTAGAAACAACTCGCGTAATTCTTCCTCACTACACTGAACAGAAATCCCAACATCGACTGCCTTATTTAGCGCCTCTTCTACAGCTTCTCTTCGAAAAACTTCACGCTTAGGCTGTCCGACCTTAGCCACAAAGGTTCCCGTTCCTTGCTTCGTTCTGAGTAACCCTTCACTCTCTAAATCTTGGTATACTCTTCTAACGGTAATGACACTACAACTTAATCCGCCTGCAAATTCTCTAATCGAGGGCAAAAGTTTGCCTTCCTCAATCTGTCCATTAATAATAAGCGATCTCAACTGGGTCTCAATCTGATGATAAAGTGGCTCTGCACTATTCTCATTAATTTGAATTGGAATCCACACCTTTCACACCTCACTTCTACGCTCTATTCAAGCTATAATTTTCTGTTAAACCAGATCTCTCATCTGGAGCTTATGAAGTGTCAGCTTGCCACATAGAACTAGACTTACTACTCCCCCAATTAGAGAAATCCACATGACTGGAGATTTGAACCCATACATTTTCGCATGATCAATTGTTAATTGCAGTACATTCACATCCAGAAAGTGCAACCCTAAACTTACGATAATTGTGATCAACATCAACATCAACGTCTTCCAGAAGTACTTCTTTCCACTGTGCAAAGATTCAAAATGTATATATATTCCCATTACAGCCACCGCATATCCAATCCATGTTAGAGAAAAGGCAATATAAGGTAGGATCGACAATTGTAATCGGATATGATTACTAATAAAGTATAGGATTGAAAAAAAGATGACACTATTCAGCATAACCGCAAACCCCATTTGTAGATGTCTAGCTCTCATCGTGACGTTAGGGGCTATGGGCAATGTTCTAAAGTACGCAAGCATCTGCGTGTACGAATCTTCTGTTAAGTACTTGAACGACTTCCTCGAGAAGTAAAAGCCTAGCATAGGAATAAGCGATAACATCATAATATCAATAAAGGGGTTAAAAAATTGTCCTAATTCTTGATTGCCAAGCTTCGTCTCCATTAGACTCCCTATTGCTCCGCCCGTATAAAGCATAAAAATCACAGACCATACAATTATGAATTTTTCATTTCTAAAATCCTTTTTAACAATCATCCAAGCGTCTCTCATCACTGTTTGCTTCATTCGTATCGCCTCACTAAGATAAGTTTGTTATGTATCCTCGTATCCTTGGGTCTGTTCACTGTGCCTACTGTGTATATCCTTATATACAGTATATAGTGTGCTTATTTCAACTGTCAAGCATGAATTCAATAATTTAACATTTAATACACAAAAAAAAGAACCCGCAGTATAAACCGCGAGTCCTTCATAGATCGATGACTTGTCTAGATTCCCAGAATGACTTGCCATACAGGCTTCGTATGCCCACCCGGGTATAGAAGGTACAGGAGTACATATACAGCAACACCTGTTATAGCGGTAAAAAACCACATTATAGATGTGACCTTACCCCACTTACGGTGCTTCGAGTACTTTGCTTTGAACCCAAGTGTAAGTGTCGTGATCCCAAATACTGCTGCTACAGTAGCCAGTGTAATATGGAAAATCAAGAAGATCTGATAGTAGATCTGCATCTCTTCTGAACCGCCCCAAGAGGTATTACCTATAAATATGGTTCGGGACGTATAGATGATGAAGAATAATAGTGCCGCTATAGCTCCAGCTATCATTACCTTCTTATGCGCTTCTTTCTTTCCTTTAATGATCAGCCCCCAACCAATAGCTACTAGTATTGCACTAATGACAATGAATGAGGTACTGATGGTGGGAAATATAAAATACCAATCCATGATGCTGTTCCTCCTTAACGACCTTTAAAATTTACACATGATTCAGAGAGTGATCCGCGAGATCGTCAGAATTTATATCCTCGTCGTCACGGTTCTCCTTCCTATACCATTGAAAAAATACATAGGCCAATATTGATGCAAAAATAAATTCCTGAATAAATTTCATAGCTATACCACCCACTTGTTGATCGACCAGCGGACTCATAATGCTAAAGAACGTAGGTCCACCGAAACTTTGCAATAGTGAAGTTGTATCTCCAGTTATACAGTATCCCATAGCTTCAGCCCATACAACAGGGTCACTATAAGTCGCATACAGCGTGTGCGAAGCAAATATGATTAGACCACAAGCCGGAGTCAGGAGAACCATATTCAGAAAAATATAACCCATTTTTGCTAGACTTGATCCCTGTTTGTTCTCTGGAAGCGGATTGAGTAGCGTCCACCACATCAGCACAGAAGTTATGAATAATACGATATAATACAAACGATGTACAGTAAAATTCAACATGACGTAATCATGAATTACAGGGATATGATAGAGCGAGAATAACCCATTAAAGAGAACCGCCGCTACAATAGGTTTCGCTAGAAAACCTAAGAACTTAAAGGGATTCACTTTCAGAATAGCACGCCACAACCAGGTAGGTATACCCATCATAATTAACGGTGGTGCAGCTAGATAGGAGAATGCCATAATCAACATATGAAAGGAAAACATCATATGCCCTAATAGACTAATGGGCCCCCCTTGTGCCATATAGAGCAAAAACATACCACTCACAAACATAATCTTCTTAGGTACCGAAGTAGGCTCTGCTGATGCGAACTTCTCACTCATAGGACCTGTAATGAATAAATACGCAGCTGTGATCAATAGCATACAACATAGAAACAAGGGACTCCACAAGTCCGCAAAGCTAAAGTATTCTAATCCCAGCATGTGAATACCTCCTACTCACCGGGTAATTTTCTGTCTAATTAGTGACAAACATCACGAATGAACGCCTTATACATCTTATTATGGTACTTTACCCTTTAAACGGAATTGAAATACAGAGTGACATTTATAACCCCTTATCATTTAAGAAGAAACGGCTACGCCATTCTTAAAGGGCGGTAACCGTTTCTGGATAGACATCAAACATGAGTTCATTTAAACTTTTACTTTCTTTAAAAAAGGGGTGGCACATGCCACCCCTTTCTCATTTTACCACCACATCCAGAACAATGCAGTGACAATCGCGGTACCTGCTACGAAAAACCCACCGATCATGAAGATAATAGGCATTAAATGTCCCTTATCTTTTAAGTGCATCCAGAATCCCATCTGTACAATGACTTGTAATACTGCCATGAACAACAACAAGGAAATCGTAAATGTTACATTTACGTCTCCTGCAGCTACAGCAGCAAAAGCAATTGCCGTGAGTACAATCGAGAAAATAAAGGCAATAACATGTTTTTGAGGACCCTCATGTCGAGTACTGCGATGAATCACCTGGTTCTCCGTTTGCTGATCTACAGTCATCCTTTAGCCCACCTTTCCAAGTAGGTAAACTACCGTAAAGATAAATACCCATACGACGTCAATAAAGTGCCAGTAAATGGCAGACACATAAATCTTCGGTGCGGTTACGACCGTTAATCCCTTTTTGTACAGCTGTCCAATCAATATTCCGATCCACACAACCCCAAAGGCTACGTGGGCTCCATGGAAGCCAACTAATGTATAGAAAGCTGAACTAAAAGCACTGGTTGTCATACCAAAGTCGTCTAGAATCATATACTCGGCAAACTCATAAATTTCTAAGCCTAGAAATGCAAGCCCGAGGAGAACCGTAACAAATAACCACTTCTTCAAAGAAGGAAGATTATGACGATGCATAGCCTGTATAGCGAATACGCTGGTTAAGCTACTTACTAACAAGAGGAATGTCGCAACGGCTGTCAACGGTAATGCAAACAGTTCATTCGCCGTAGGCCCCTCATTAGTCTGATTACGAAGCGTTAGGAATGTGGCAAAGAGTGTACCGAAAAGCACGGCCTCACCACCAAGAAAGAGCCAAAAACCAAGGATCTTGTTACGGCCTTCCAACGTCGCTTTCTCAGGTTCATGTGGCAATTTGCCGTCAACTTCTGTGTGTGCTGATGCCATGCTTATACTCCCTCCTCTTCCAATTCCTCAGGTTCGATATGCCAGCCGTGATCGTCAAAGAGAGATCTCAGTACCATAGAACCGAAAGTGATAAGAAGACCTAATCCACATACAATCCAATTATTGAATATGAAGCTCATGAAGGAACTAGAGAACTCCTCACCACTGAACATCAATCCAAGACCTGCAATGAAAATACCTACAGACATGGTGAAAGGAAGAATTGTTGGTGAAGGCATATGAATCGGGCCAATCGGCTCTGCCGGAGTCATACCCTTGTTTCCAGCCATCTTCTCTTTCCAAAAAGCATCGATACCCCGTACTAGAGGTATTTGTGTAAAGTTATGTTCTGGCGGTGGAGATGGAATAGACCATTCCAATGTACGTCCATCTTCCCATGGATCGTTCGCCACACCCTTAGGTTTAGTAAACGAATGAAATACATTATAAAGGAAAATAAGTACACCTACACCCATCAGGAACGCACCCACTGTACTTACTAAATTCAATGTGTCAAAACCTTGGTTTGGCAGATAAGTAAATACACGACGCTGCATTCCCAAGAGACCCAAGAAATGTTGTACAAAGAATGTCATATGGAATCCAATAGCGAATGTCCAGAACGTCCATTTACCCATAGTTTCATTAAGTATACGTCCGAACATCTTCGGCCACCAATAGTGTAGCCCTGAGAATAATCCGAATACCAGACCCCCTACAATAACGTAGTGAAAATGCGCTACGACAAAGTATGTATCATGGAACTGGAAATCCGCAGGAGCAGAAGCGAGCATAACACCCGTAACTCCACCCATCGTGAACGTTGGGATAAATCCAACGGCGAACAAATTCGCACTCGTAAATCTCACTTGGCCGCCCCACATCGTGAACATCCAGTTAAAGATCTTAATCCCTGTCGGAACAGCAATTAACATCGTTGAGATCGAGAATAATGCATTAGCTACTGGACCCAGTCCAGTTGTAAACATGTGATGCGCCCATACCATAAATCCAAGAAATGCAATCAGGATCGTTGCAAACACCATCGAACTATAACCAAAAAGACGTTTACGAGCAAAAGTCGGAATAACTTCCGAGATAATACCAAAAGCAGGTAGAATCAAGATATATACTTCAGGATGCCCGAAGATCCAGAAAATATGTTGCCACAGAATAGGGTTACCGCCACCCGCGACATCGAAGAAATTCGCTCCTAGAATACGGTCAAAGGTCAACAGTACCAAACCTACTGTAATCGCAGGGAAAGCAAACAATATCATAGCGGAAGTAATAAATGCAGTCCATGTAAACATAGGCATACGCATGAATGACATCCCTGGAGCACGCATGGTAATGATCGTAGCTAGAAAGTTAATACCACCGATCAAGGTACCAAGACCTGCAATCTGCAATCCAACGGTATAAAAGTCGACCCCGTGAGTCTCACTGTATTGTGTACCAGATAACGGCGTATACGACGTCCATCCAGCATCTGGAGCTCCACCCATAAACCAACTAAGATTCAGAAGAAGTCCCCCGAATAGGAAGGTCCAGAATCCGAGGGAATTCAGAAAAGGAAAGGCTACATCGCGCGCGCCAATCTGTAACGGAATAATTGCATTCATGAGTGCAAAGATGATAGGCATAACGCCAAGAAAGATCATCGTCGTTCCGTGCATAGTAATTAATTCATTAAAAGATTGAGCGGACACTAAATCGTTCATCGGTTTAATTAATTGAAGCCGAATTAATAAAGCCTCAATTCCGCCTATACCAAAAAACAATCCTCCGCCCAGCAAATAAAGAACAGCTATTTTTTTGTGATCGACAGTCGTTAGCCAATCCATCAAGCCCTTGTAACGCTTGACACTATGTGCGTGAGCCAAGGTTCGTACCCCCTTCTAAGTCCCTGCTGAGATTATTATTTCAATGTAGAATTAGCCAAGTACTCCGCAATACCATCAATTTCTGCATCGGAAAGACCGAGGTCTTCTTTAGGCGATGGCATCTTATTGCCTGGCTTCACAGCTTGTGGATCATGAAGCCATTCTTTGATGTTATCCACAACTGGATCTCCATTTTCTTGACTACCTTCAGCGTTCAGCAAGATACTTGCTACGGTTTCACGTGAACCGATCCCCGTAAGACTCGGTCCAGATGTTCCCCCTTGATCACCAATGGCGTGACAAGACAAACATTGGTTCTTGAAGGTTTCTGCAAGCGCTGGATCAGCAATGGCTACCACAGGTGCTTTCATTGAAGCTACCCATGCAGCGAAAGAGTCCTCACTCACTGCTTTAACCTTGAATTCCATGAAACCATGTGATTGACCACATAATTCTGCACATTTACCTAAGTAAACGCCTTCTTTAGCCGTACTGAAGCTGAACTTATTCAGCGTTCCGTCAGGGTTAGTATCCATCTTCCCTGATAGTGAAGGTACCCAGAAAGAGTGAATAACATCTACTGTTTTCAATTCAAGCGCGATATCTTTGTTCGTTGGAATAACCAAATCCTGTGCTGTCTTAATATCATACTCAGGATAATCAAACTCCCACCAGTATTGATGTGAAGTTACTTTCACATGTACAGCATTCTTATCATCGGAATGATCATTACCAAAAGCAAACACTTCGCGGACAGTAGGAACAGCAAGAACAAGAACTAGGATCAAAGGAATAACGGTCCAAATGATTTCTAACTTGAAGTTACCTTCTACTTGCTCTGGTATTTCTGTCTGGCCTGGTCTTCTGCGGAATTTAATCATGACGTAAGCCGCTATTGCGAACACGATTAGTAATACCACAACCATAATTGAGATTGAAAGCTTCATTAAATCGAACTGTCCCTGTGCCACAGGTCCTTGCGGTCTTAACACCGACAAGTCTTCACGGCCACAACCAGCCAACAGTAGGGAAAACACCGCTAACATGGGAAGGATTCGCTTCACAGGCTGCCACCATTTCATCTTTTATCTACCCCACTTTTGCAAATTTCACAGGTATCACCGACTTATATACGGAAAAACACCTGTATTATCACGAAAAACATAGACCTGTCAATTAAAACAATCACCTATTTAATATAAGTTTAAGGTAGTACTTTGTCAATGACTCAGCAGCAGTTCACAAAATGTTCAAATGTCCAAAAAAACCCGTCAAATAGCCTTTTGCAAGCGTTTACGACCGTGATAATTTGTTTGGCTATCCTTTTAGTTACGGTAAGAATGCGCTCTCTTCATAGGGTATCATCAGTTAAATTATTCCTATTATATGTATATTTGTTGCACATTGTTTGTCTATTTATTGCACATTATATGTCTATTCATGCACAAAAAAACTGTAATCCGCGATAATTGCCGCAGAAAACAGTCTATAGGGATCTTTCTCTATTGTTAGTATTCATTATTTCCTCTAAGAAACGGAAGAATCCATTCGTCCAAGCTCGTGTTCTACCACTGAGGTTAGTTCCTCTTCGTATCCTCCCATAATATGATATTTCCGGACATAATCCTTTACAAACTTCTTTGGATCCTTAGGCCGGAAAATTCGTGTCATTTCCCGCAGACTTTCCTTGACTTCGTTATGACCTTTCGTTGCCATAATTGTTCCCTCCCAAAACGCTGAATGAAAAGCTCGGGTTAAGAGAATGCCGAAAAGATCTTCCTTAAAACATCGTGAAGTAGGTTGCAGTATGAAGTGGATAGAAAGCTCTTCGAACCATCACTCAGGCTCTAACATTATTAATACCCTGTAAAGATGAAGCTGAATCACTCTACCCTATTGTACCATATTTTGTTCTAGGTAACAGCTATCTTCCAAAATGTTTACCTAAATACTGTCTAATCAACTCATTATCTCCTAGATGTACTCCAAAACTATGCTCCCTACGGACATGATATGCTACTGCAACGAATTACGATCCTGCATCGGCTGACTATGTAGGAAATCGAATAATACTGCACATATCTTGTCTAACACATTCATAGGGTAAGAGGAAATCGTTACTATTCGTATATAAGGAGCGTGATCTAACTGTCATCTAAGTCTTCTACGGGCATACCTGAGAATATAGCTGCTATGCTCTGTTATTTATTCACCTTTATCGGAGGTATCATTTTTCTGGCTATAGAGAAGCGTAGTCGATTGGTCCTATTCCACTCTCTACAATCTGTGATGACTTTCGGAGGCCTTATGATTGCTCATGTACTCACAGGATTCGTGCCTCTAATAGGTCCACTTGTGGCCTCCCTTTTATCTATGCTGACGCTTATATTATGGATTGTTCTAGTCGTGCAAGCGGCACAAGGGAGATGGTTCAAGCTACCTTGGATTGGAGACATAGCCGAAAGACAACTCCGGAATTTATGATCATCACTTCGCTTCAACCTTCAGCAGACAACAAAACGGCTTCGCTATCCATAAGTGGAATGCGAAGCCGTTATCAAATCACATATTCATATATTGGGTAACTTTACGCAACCTGACTCTCGTCTGCATGTGTTGGATCAGCCCCCGGCCCCTTGAGACCATTAAATAGTAAGTTTAACACTATAGCTGTTACACTACCTGCTATAATCCCGTTATCTACAAGGATGCGAGCCCAGTCAGGAAGTTGTGCGAATATGCCCGGTACCACCGTTACACCTAGTCCCATACCTACAGAACAGGCAATGATGAATAAATTCTCATATCGATTCAGATCCACTTGGTCACCAAGCATTCGAATACCTGATGATACGACCATACCGAATAATGCAACCATAGCTCCGCCCAACACAGCAGTAGGTACGAGCTGCGTTAAAGCGGCAATCTTCGGTACGAATCCGATCAACACCAAGAGCCCTCCCGCTACAACAATGACATCCCTAGTCTTCACACGACTCATCTGAATTAAGCCTACATTCTGGGAGTACGTTGTATATGGAAAGGAATTAAATAATCCCCCGACAACGATAGCGATCCCCTCAGCACGATATCCACGAGTTAAATCCTTAGACGTAATATCTTTACCCACAATTTTGCCTAGCGCCATAAACACACCTGTAGATTCTGCAATACTAACAATCGCAACGAGAATCATCGTGAGAATCGCAGATATATTAAAAGTTGGCTTCCCGAAATAGAAAGGCTGTACTACATGGAACCAACTTGCCTCTTGCAACGGTACAAGATTTACTTCACTGAATAGGGCTGCAGCAACTGTACCCACAATTAGACCGATAAGGACGGAAATCGAACGAACAAAACCTTTAGTGAATCGATTCATCAGAATAATAAAGAATAATACCCCAAATCCTAACATGAGATTCATAGGACTGCCGAAATCAGCAGCCTCTTGGTTGCCTCCTCCAAGATCCGTTAATGCCACAGGAATCAAGGTGATACCAATAATAGTGACAACCGAACCCGTGACCACAGGTGGAAAAAAGGCAATTAGCTTACCAAATAATCCAGAGAAAACAATAACAAAAATACCCGATGCAATGATGGCTCCATAAATAGCAGAGACTCCGTCATTCAATCCGATGGCAATCATCGGAGACACCGCTTGAAACGCACATCCTAACATAACTGGAAGACCAATTCCGAAGTAGCGATTCCCCCACACTTGAAGTAGTGTTGCTACACCACATGCTAGTAAATCAATTGAAATTAAATACGTCAATTGATCTGTTGTTAAGCCTAATGCCCCTGCAACGATAAGAGGTACAATAACGGCCCCTGCATACATAGCCAATACGTGCTGGAGTCCTAGCGAAAGTGTCTGTAGTGGATGACGATTTTTGTTAAATACAGGCTCGTGCCTCTGTTGATTCTGCTGTCCCATGTTGTACTGCTTCCCCCTATATAATAATTAGACCTCGTGATCTTCTACAAAGGTCACTTGTCCATCATCCAGTGCTGCTATGCGCACCAACGACTCTACGCGGTACCCGGCCTCTAGCAATAAACGGCGCCCAGGTTGAAACGATTTCTCTATCACAATTCCAATCCCAACAACTTCCGCTCCTGCCTTCTCGACAATACGAGCAAGTCCAAATGCAGCTTCACCATTCGCGAGGAAATCATCAATGATCAGCACCCGATCCCCCGGCTTCATAAATTTCTTCGCTACTGTGATCTCATTACTCTCTTGTTTCGTGAAGGAATAAACTTTCTCCACGAGAATATCTTCTCGTAATGTTAGCGACTTCTGCTTACGTGCAAAGATAAGTGGTACATTCAACTCCAATGCTGTCATAATTCCTGGAGCAATCCCCGAGGATTCAATCGTAAGCACCCGTGTAATCTGCTGATCTTCAAAACGCCGTGTGAACTCTTTTCCTACTTCCTTCATAAGTACAGGATCCATTTGATGGTTAAGGAATGAGTCAACCTTTAGAACCTGATTGCTAAGAACTATTCCTTCATTCAATACTTTCTGTCTCAATAATTGCATGACGGACCCTCCTATTCGTTCATTATTTAGAATAAAGAAGAAACGGCCTCGCCGGCCTTAACAAGGCGGTAACCGTTTCTCATTATATAAGCAAAGCATAGTGAAGACTTACACTTTCTTATATTGAAAAGAAACCCATTTCTCCGATACCGAGTGCTCGGCATGGAAATAATGGGTTTCAGAATAACAGCGCATAAAGGTCTCCGTATTGTCTCCTGCCCTATGCTACAAACAACATAGATTGAAGATACAGAAACTCAGGGTATGAATTGTTACTCCGTAGTCCAATCATTCCGGTGATCGGGTAGAGACATGCAGGCCTATTCCTGCACCTATACGAGAGCAATTATAAAACGATACTATATAATCTAGCTCAAATCGACACTTACTTACACAAAACGACAATGACTGCATTATACAGCATATGTTCCTATAAAATAAAGAGAAATATGCCGTAAATGTTCCATTAGGTATAAATTACAAAAAATTCGAGAGAATCGTTTTGAGATCTCTATCCTCTGTGTAACGATCTTCACCCATATCCAATTCAACAATTCGAATCGAGATGTAGTCCGAAGATGGATCCACCGGTTCGAACAGAAGTGTGTCTCGATCAGCAACGACCAAATCAAACTTCATATCTCTAAACATTTGCAGCAACTGTTCGTCTCCAGGCCGTTGCTGATCGTTCAGGAAAATAAGGCCCCTTAGTTGTTTCGTTTCTTGATTCTTATGCTTCACCACGAAATTTACTAGACACTCCATTGATTAGTCCTCCGCTTCTTTTAATATCACTTATCACGCATGAGAGTCTGCACTGACATTCCATTAATCTTCATTCTCGATATCCACGCCTACATACTTACGATAAATTTGCTCGTAATGTGGACCATAACGCTCTACCAGCTCACTACCTATGTCTTTCTCTACTTCGTAGAGCACCATTTCTTGCGTGAAATGGCTTAGGAGTAACTCCGTCATCACAGGATGATCGGTAATCATGGCTACCGTCTTGCTAGGGTCCTCCCCACGCATGCCCAACATACACCAGTGCCTATCCATCACAAACGAGAATTTGCGTCCAGCAACTGAGGGTCCATTCGTTGTTGATCCATGATCCCATGAGGGCCATGATAAATAACGGCTCATCGTGGCATCACCACCATCCGTAGACCATAACAACTTCACGCCTCTACTTTCCGCTTGTTCTAGTTCATTCCTTAGCAAGGCCGCCTCTTCACGCCACACGTCAATCACAATTTCCTTCGTAGCCTTCTCCATCTCACGAACCAGAATGTCTAGAACTTCACGTTCCCCCTCCACATGATAGAACGGAGGGTTCGCCACCTGAGCTCGTGGCATTCTGCTCTCAATGAATGAAATCGACTCCTTCATTTGACCAGAAATCAACCGTGTCAATTCCTCAATCTTCAGCATGTTATACCGGATGGGCTCTCCCGTACTACACTGAAGAAAACCTTGCTGTGTCAACCTTTGCAGAGTTGCATATACATTCGAGCGTGATACACCCATTCTTTTGGCAACTTCATATCCCGAAGAAGGGCCGCTACCTGCCAGTTCGACCATAATTTTGGCTTCCATCTCAATAAATCCAAGAGTCCGTAGATGATGTAGTAATTGTTCCATACTGTTGCCCTCCCAAGTTGCCTTAACACATTCCCCATGAAAACTTATCTAATCCTACCCTTATTCAACATCATAATTTAAATCTGTTCAGCACCACAGCGAGGACACCATTTGGAGCCCATCGCTAGATCCGCGGCACAGATTTGGCATTTGAAAGTTTCTTTTTCATCACTGGTGCCCTCTGCATCGTTCTCTTCCGTAGCTGCGCTGTGATTGTTATCATTCCAATAGCGAATACGTCGATCTAACTCAAGTTGCCGCTCTCGTTCACGTTCTAAATCTTCAACTTGTCTACGCTCGCGCTCCAAATCTTGAGGAACTTCTTCCACAACATCCTCTTCAAGAAACTCCTGAGCGTCCTCATAGAGAATGGATTCAATGGTCGCACTGTTCATCGGCTCTGGGTATACTGTTCTCTTCTCGTCATCAACCTGGTTCTCCTGCTGGTATTTAGGCTGATCTTCTAACATCTTTGTGCCACATTGAGGACAAAAGTTCACATCTAAAGCCACAACTTTACCACACTTACATAGTCGCTCTTTTTTCAAGTCTGCAATACGTCCCCGAAACTCATCGATTTCCGATCCAAGCTGATCACAGGTTTTGGACAGTGCAACCATTTCTTTCTCAGCAATTCTCATATCCTCGGAACAATAACCCTCATAGAATACTTTGCCCATTTTCAAGAAATGAATGTCCATCTCTCTCTCTATCTCAGCAATATATCCATTAATTTTGTTCACTTCAACGACGCTTTGCGCCTTCTCTGTTGCACGGTTCGCACCATCTTTAATACGTTTCATAATGTTCATAAATTTCTCCTCCTTCATTCCGATCCAAATCACTTTCGTATTAGCATATATAATAGCCCTATGCTTCCAGATAAGGATTATTCTCTTTCTTAACTTGTAAAAAATTAGGAATCTTAACCTCAATCGTATAATTAGCGTTATAATTAGGATTACTGCTTTATTTGTACCACTAAGTTTTTAGCTATGACTCTATCATACCAAATTTATAGACTCCTTGTGAAAAAGGAAATTTCTAATAGATCTGAAAGGCGGCATAACGTGCAGCAATCAACGATTAGTTATCATTCACATCCGGCAATCGTGCCCTTAAATACACCTATTCCTCAAGCAGCCGATGCACCGGCAGCGACTAGTGCCCAGCTAGTCACTCCTCACATGGAGGATGCATTCTACTTCCGTGCACTAGAGCAAGCAGGAATATTTCTTAATGGACCCCAGATCGATGCTGTTCGGCATGGCGAAGGCCCACTCCTTGCCCTTGCTGGCGCTGGCTGCGGCAAGACAACTGTCTTAGCTGCACGAACGGGTTATCTCATACAAGTTCTCGGCATCTCCGCTTCTCAGATTTTACTTGTCACCTTTACAAGCAAAGCAGCCGCTGAAATCAAAGAACGTATTGCGCGCTTACCGGGTATTTCTGCAAGAATTGCACAGGCAGTGCAGGCGCGAACCTTTCACTCTTTCGGCCTAGCTCTATTAAGACAATCTGGACAGCATGAACAAATACTTGGAGACTTCTCCACTAGACATACCATTATGAAGATTATCTTACGGCGCCACAAGGTTAGTGAAGCCTATCAACCCGAGACCTTACTGGCTGCTCTCTCGGCATGGAAGATGAACGGACATTGGCCGGAGGATCTTCCAGACCAGACCGAAGATGAATCCAAGATTAAGAGTATTCTACTCAATTATGAGGAGTGGAAGCAAGGAAGGAATCAATGGGACTTCGATGACATTTTATTGCATACGACACAATTACTAAACGACCCACAGACATGTGCAAGGTTACAATCTCGGTTCAGCTACATGATGGTGGATGAATTTCAAGATACGAATACGGTGCAATATGAAATGGTCCGTAAGTTAGCTGAAGGGCATCGTAATCTTATGGTGGTGGGGGATGACGATCAGACGATCTATTCCTTTAACGGAGCGCAACAGGAATCAATCTTACAATTTGATACATTGTATCCTGATGCCAAGGTTATTGCGCTTCCCATTAACTACCGTAGTGATAATCGCATTCTCGGTCTGGGCACAGCTCTTATTGCTTACAATCAGCATCGGCGGGTCAAACATCTTGTAGCTGCAGGCGTGCAAGGTACCGCTCCACAGTATGCTTCTCCAACCAATGTCGAGGAAGAGGCTGCCTTTGTTGCGACCCATTTAGAACAGCATATTGAACTCGGTGAAGCCACTTATGCTGATATTGCTATTCTCCATCGAACCGCAGGCAGTAGCCGTGCTATGTTGGAACAGCTATTACTGCGAGGAATCCCTTTTGTTCAATATGGCAATAACTCCGTCTTCTACGATCAGACCGTGGTGAAGACATTAATGGATCATCTTAGACTTTCTTTGAATCCTAGGTGTAAAGAGGCTTACCAAAGCGCGCTTGGCCCACTCTATATTGCTCGAGAAGATGGAATGGCTTATTTAACAAGCCAAGAGAATCAACAGCCTAAGAAATATCCTCTCATTCATCTAACGCGCTGGGATCGACTTCAACCCTATCAGCAAGTAGCTGTTAAAGAACGCATTAAATTGATCAAGAAACTGATCACACTGAAACCCGTTTATGCCGTCCAAGAGATGCGTAGACTGTTCTATGATAAATATATGGATGCAGGTGATCCTCTTCTTCATACCCAATATAAAGAGACGCTAACCGATAGTTTAGACGAATTAGAGAGTGCAGCAGCACGCTTTGACACCGTGGACCAGTTTATAGCTCATGCAGACGAGCTTACCTCGCGTCATAAACAAATGGAAGCATTACGAGATGGGGGCGCCGAGAATGCCGTACAACTCATGACAATTCACCGTGCTAAAGGGATGGAATTCCGTCATGTCTACTGGATTGGCGCGAGTGAAGGAATACTTCCGCACAGTAGTGTTCTAAAAGATAAAGTCCCTGAAGAAATGAAAGTCACGCACCCAGAAGCAGGTGCAGCCAAGTTGTCTGAGGCCGCGCTGGAGGAAGAGCGTCGACTCGCTTATGTAGCGGTAACAAGGGCCAAGGAGCGTCTATTCATTACTTCGCCTCTTCATTATCATGGCAAACCTACAGCACCTTCCCGCTTCTTATTGGAAGCCTTTGGTGTGAAGGATCCTAAGGCGTGAGTTCATGTCGGAAGAAAGGATTGGCAGCATTAGAAGATAAGCAGCGTAACCTTCTCAGTAAGAGACAGAGTAAGTGAGAAACTGCTGTGGCTACACTTGGAGGTAATGCTCTAAAAAACAACAAACGGACACAATGAAAACAACTAAAAACGGATGCCGATAGAGTTTCGGCATCTTTTTTTAGTTTAGTTTTTTCTAATTTTCACGGCATGAAATCCGATAATTACTGGTATTGCAGTTTTTCACGTTTTTTCACAATAAATATTCCCAGAGCAATCATAGCAGATGACACTAATAATAAAATCATTATTTCCTGTGGATACTTCACAATACTATGTCCCTCTGTCCATATACCCCTCATCGCTTCCAGTCCATATATAATTGGATTAAATATGTAAACTAGTTCCCTTACAAATACTGGAAACATTTCGGGAGGGAATGTTAGACCACCTAAGAATATTTGGATATAAAAGATCACTAATGATACAGACTGATACGTAGTGCTTTTGTCAATAATAGAAGTAGTGATAACAACGATAGCGAATTGATAAAGATTAATTATTAGTACCATCAATATAACGGAAATCAAATTTTCGTATGGAATAGTCACACCTTTAGAGTCTGTAAAATAGATTGTGTAAACTCCCAAATCTATTAAAATAGATATATAGGAAGGTTGGGGAGCACACATGGGATTATGGACAAAAGAACAGCTTCGACAATTTATTAGAGAGAACAAATTGGTATCGGCAATGGATGCACAGAGTGCACTGAAAGAGCTCTTTGCTGAAACAATACAGGAAATGCTAGTAGCTGAAATGGATACGCATTTAGGATATAACAAGCATGAAATAAAGGGAAAGGCTAACGCCAACAGTCGCAATGGAAAAAGTAAAAAGATAGTTCGGAGTGAATATGGTGAGCAGGAAATTGAAATTCCTCGGGATCGGCTGG